>CALAIO010000338.1 GCA_937923355.1 uncultured Rhizobiaceae group bacterium
CCATACAAAATATCTGAATCTGTTTTATCATCTGTGTAACAACCTTTGCCTGTAATAAAGGCATTGTCTTCTTTGCGAAGCGCAGACGCACCCATACCAAATTTTGCGTGAGTTACTTCGTTCATATGACCTCCAGAAAAGGTAGTTAGGTGATATTCTTATTTAATCATATAGGGGCTCATTACAGTTCAGTCGAGCATCAATTCTATTTCGATTATAACAGTGTCTTTTTTGAAGCCAGCCCGATAGAGTTTGGATTATGAGTCGGATTTATCAATGAGCATCGCCAGCCTTAAACAGGGGTTTCAAAGTCTTCCAAATAATGTGAAGGGCGGCATCATTTTGATGTTCGCTGCGGCTGGCTTTGGCACAATGGTGGCATTGATAAAACTGGTTGGTGAACGGCTCGATGTTTTTCAAATACTGCTAGTGCGTCAAGCTGTTATGGCTTTGATCGTTGCACCGACAATTATGAAGAATTTTCCCGGTAGCTTGCAAACCGATAATTTTGGATTGCAGTTATTGCGTATCTTTTTGGCATTGGTTGCCATGGGGTTTGGTTTCACGGCCGTTGTGAATATGCCTTTGGCGGATGCAACGGCGATTGGATTTGCGAAAAGTTTCTTTGTGACGATTTGTGCAATCTTTTTCTTGAACGAGATTATCGGCATTAGGCGTTGGTTTGCCGTTATCATTGGGTTTATCGGTGTCTTGATTGTGTTGCGTCCCGGCTTTGATGGGTTCACGATTTATGGTGTCTACGCATTAATCGGTTCAGCAGGCGCGGGTTCCGTTATGGTTGTCATCCGAATACTTACGCGCACGGAATCAACTACGACAATTCTGACCTATCAGGCTTTGGGCGTAGGCCTTGCGGTTGCAATTCCAGGACTGTGGTTTTGGCTCTGGCCAACGCCGCTTGAATGGGCGTTATTAGTTGCCATGGGCGTGATTTCTTACGTTGCACAAATGTTCAATATTAACGCCTATAAATATGGCGAAGCCTCAGTTATGGCTTCACTTGATTATGTGCGCCTGATTTACGCTGTTTTTTTTGGATGGTTACTCTTTAATAATTTACCGGACTTTTGGACCTGGTTCGGCGCAATGATTATTATCTCGGCTTCAATTTATACCATTCATCGTGAAAACCAGAAGAAACAGAAAATTGTCACAAGCGCAAAGTCTAAAGTACAGGACTAGGCTATCAAGCCATTCAAATCAGAAATCGTTTTCAATGGCTTTAAATCAAGATATTCATCAGGCTGATTTGTGCGGTTAATCCAGTGGCATGAAAACCCAAAGGCAGTTGCGCCTGCAATATCCCAACGGTTTGAAGATTGAAAAGCAATTTCGCTTGGCTCGAACTTATAGGCATCGGTCACCATGCCATAAGTTGCCGGGTCAGCTTTGAAAATCTGTATGTCATCGATTGAAAATTGATCGTCTAGTAATTCGCTCAAGCCTGCATGTTCAACAGCAGAGGCCAGCATTTTGGGAGAGCCATTAGAAAGTATGGCGGTCTTGTAGCCATCCTCTTTTAGTTTTTTAAGAACAGAAGGCACTTCTGAATAACAATCCAAGGATAGATAGGCATCCATCAGAACCTGTTTGCAATCAGAGTTGCTACCGGGCGTTGCCGCAAGTGCAAAGTCCAGAGCCTGGGAGGTTAATTCCCAAAAATCCTTATATTGGTTCATGGTTGTACGAACCCAAGTATATTCCAGCTGTTTATTACGCCAAACCTCTGAAACGCGCGCAGGGTTTTCTCCTACGAGTTCAAAATGCCTGGATACTGCAGAATGGACATCAAATAAGGTGCCATAGGCATCAAAAACATAAGCTTTATACATTTTTCAGTTCCCAAATAAATCAACTTTCCTGAAGTCTACCCATTGGCAAACTGGAACGAAAGGCCTAATTATCCATTATATGAATACCTAATTATCTTTGGAGTAACAAAATGGCTTTCGAACTTCCTGAACTTCCATACGCATATGATGCGCTTGACCCATATATGTCTGCTGAGACATTAGAGTTTCACCACGACAAACACCACAAGGCTTATGTAGACAATGGTAATAAACTGGCTGAAGAAGCTGGCATGTCTGGTAAAAGCCTTGAAGATATCGTTCGTGAAAGCCATGGTACTCATGCTGGTTTGTTCAATAACGCTGCTCAACATTACAACCACATTCATTTCTGGAGCTGGATGAAAAAAGATGGCGGCGGCAACAAACTGCCAGGTGCTCTTCAAGTTGCAATAGATTCAGATCTTGGTGGGTATGACAAGTTTAAAGCAGACTTTATGGCAGCTGGTGCCACACAGTTTGGTTCTGGCTGGTGCTGGATTGCTGTAAAAGATGGCAAGCTTGAAATCATGAAGACACCAAACGGCGAGAATCCGCTTATTCATGGTGCAACGCCAATCCTTGGTTGTGATGTATGGGAACATTCTTATTACATCGACTATCGCAATGCGCGTCCAAAGTATCTGGAAGCATTTGTAGATAGCATGATTAACTGGGACTACGTGCTTGAAATGTATGAAGGTGCAACAAGCTAATTTTTAAAGCAGATATCATAAAATAAGCCTCGTCATTTTTGACGGGGCTTTTTTGTTACAAACAGTTTACTGGACAGAATGCCGCAGTGCCATATGTTTAAGAGTATAACTCTTCAGCCGAAAGGAAATTCTATGGTTTTTCATCTTAAGAATATTTCACTTGCTTTACTCATGTCCTTATCAAGTGTGGCAATGAGTGTTTCAATTGCTAACGCTGATGCAATAAAAGACCGGCAAGACAAAATGAAAATTGTTGGCAAATCCATGGGCATTGTAGGCAAAATGGCCAAGGGGCAAGCCGATTTTGATGGTGCTGCTGCATTGGCTGCCTTTGTTGCAATGAAAAACGCTGCCCAGGGATACGAAACCCTCTTTCCAGATGGAACGGAAACAGCCGGCAACACAGAAGCTGCACCTGCAATCTTTACAGATCGGGCAGGCTTTGAGGTAAAGGTTGCAAATTTCGAAGCGTCACTGGTAAAGGTTACAGCGGCTGCGCCAGCAAGCGTTGAAGCATTGGGAGCCATGGTCGGTGAAGTTGGCCAGAACTGCGGCGCATGCCACAAAGCCTATCGTGTAAAGAAGAACTAAAAGCTAATCATGAGACGGTTGTTAAAACCTGTATTATCAATCGTTTTATTGGGCGCAGCTATCTTCTGGTGGCTTACAAAGCCTGAAACGATCAATGATAGTGTCAAAGAATGGATTGCCAAACCTGGTGATCTTGCCAAAGGCGAAGTGATTTTTTGGGCTGGCGGATGCGCATCATGTCATGCAGCTAAAGATGCAACTGGCGATGATAAGTTAAAGCTTGGCGGTGACCACGCACTTGTCAC
>CALAIO010000339.1 GCA_937923355.1 uncultured Rhizobiaceae group bacterium
TGGAGACCAAGGCCAGTGTAGGCCAGATTAACCGGGTTTACTTCGGTTCGAACTTCAAACCATTTGCCGTAGTTGGTTTCGCGGATATAGCCAAAGAGATCCGCTACTTGGGTCAAGGCACCATCTTCAATTGGGCCACCAGTAAGTTTGGCAAAGCCATAGCGTTTTACAGCGGCTAACCAAGCTTCAAGTTTTGCCTGCTCGCGCTTAACTTCATTGAAATCAGCTACGGGAATTGCATCGTTTAAACCGCTATCCCAGGTCTGTGTGCTTGCAGATAGCCAGCCTTTTTCGGTACTGTTTTTTTGCGTGTCATAGGCATGAGCCGCTAGCCAGTTAACTGGAAATTCTGTCTGTTTTCCATCAGGGCCAAATTCGATTTGAAGACCCGTATCGTTTAGTGTCGTTGATTTTAAGTCTGTATTTTTTGGAATATCATTCAGCGTAATCAAGCGCTGACCATTTGCGGCACGGGTTTCTTCATCCAGTGCATTGTCGCGAAGCCAAAGCGCATGAAACCGCGTCTCATTTGCCTTGCCATCTTTCAGCAATAACGTCTGGCCGTTGTCGATAATATCCGCAGAAACGTAAATCATGTTCTAGCTCCAAATTCGTCTCTGACAGATTTGTCTGAAAATTTATATTTTGCAATATTTTTGTTTGGAGTAGGTAATTAAAGCTCCGTCATCCTCGGGCTTGCCCCGAGGATCCAGCAAGAATGTTGTCTTGCGTTCTGGATCCTCGCCTCAAGGGCGAGGATGACGCACTTTATTATTCACTCACCCGGTTTAATGGGTGGTGTTGTCCATTATCTTTTGCGAACAAACCAAAAGGATTTGTTCGCAGTCTAATAATGCAAACAATGCCAGGGCATTGCTTTGCTAAAGCACAACAGTGAGGGCTGATTATAGAGCGCCCGTATGTGCTGGACTTTCAGCCCTCACGCGGAGATTTGATGTCAATGTCGAACTCTTCATGCACACTATTTCGACAAAGCCTCTAGGATGATTTCGCATCCGTAAGCGATCCACTGATGTCTCTGCAATTCGCTGCGCTCATTGCACCAAGAACATCCATGGCCACCGCCGCTCCGCTTTCAGCAAGACATAAAACAATAGACGCGTTCTATGGTTGTGCATCTTGCTGATGAAAGGATTATGCAGGAGGTTTTGGCGGCGGGGAAAAGTTTTTTGGAATTTAGTTTAGCTTTGATTTCCTTAAGAACGACATGACTGCATTCTAAAGTGCTGCTGATAGTGGTTTTAGAAAATCATGGATCTGCTGAACTTTGTTTGCCATTTTAGTTGCAGCAATTTTGGGGTTGTTCAAAAATGCTTGTTTGATTTTCCAGCTGGCGCTTACTTGTAATTGTTTGTTGATTGCCAAAACGGGTATTTTACATTGAGTTGTGTCGCAATAGATGACTAAGGGAATGTTGCCAGAATAGGGTGAAACCAACTGGCAACTTAAGTTGTCTTTTTTTGCAGTCGTTGCGCACAAGAAGTTTGCGCCTTGGGTAGTCGTTGTGTCATTGCGTTCCAGTATTGCGATATGATCGCTTGCATTTTTCTCAGCGGTTGTTTTTGTATCATCCACTGCCAAGATATTGAATTCTTCTAAGCTGATATTTGCCTTTTGAGGGTTGTAGGCGATGCTTTTAACAACTGGAATTGGATTGCCATGACCATCCTTTGATATTTCTTGAACGGAAATGCAGTCAGTATTATCTGTTAGTAAAAGGTCCTCGCCATCGAAATTTTCTGCCCGAAAAACAGTGCCACCACGGTAAATTTTGCCGCTCTTGTCTTTCAGTCCGAAATCTACAAAGCGGTAAAAGTCAGGGCAATTCTGAGCACTTGCTTGGCTTGCGAATAAGATAAAGCATATGAATGCAAAGGCTCTCAACATTTTCTTTCCCTTAAAATATTACCATCCTAAAGAATTTTAAGCTGCACAAACAATGCTGCTATAGTTGTATCGGAGCGCATATTTGTCATTTGAAATTTTAAGTTTCTAATTGAAATGCTTGCCTTGCCCCGAACCATCATCCCGCCTATACCAACTTCACCAGTCGGTCGGGTGATTGCTGCTGCTAGTCTCGAAAGGGCGCAGTGGAGGAAAGTCCGGGCTCCATGGAAACACGATGCCGGATAACTTCCGGCTGGGGAAGTGGTTCGCCACAAACCCAAGGGAAAGTGCCGCAGAAAGTAAACCGCCTATGAGCAATCTTAGGTAAGGGTGAAAGGGTGAGGTAAGAGCTCACCGCACGTGCCAGTAATGTCCGTGGCAAGGTAAACCCCATCGGGAGCAAAACCGAATAGGGACAATGCGAGGTAGTAATATCTCAGCCTGTTTCCAGGTCAGTTGTCCGGGTAGGTTGCACCGAGGCGGCAAGTAATTGCCGCCCCAGATGAATAATCACCACGTCCTGGCTCACGCCAAGGCCATACAGAACCCGGCTTACAGGCCGACTGGTATTATTTCTTTTTCGCCAAGGCGGATGCCTTGGCGAAAAACAGCCATGAGTCAAAATGACTCATTCTTCCAAGATTCAATGTAATGTACTTTTAGTACATGAATTGCAATTGCATGAATCTGCTTGCTCGAAATTCCTAATAAATCCCTAAAATTCCCATTGACGCCCAAATGTGCCCATGATATCCCATATATATGCTTTGGAAGGCCAATAAGGCTTCGAGCAACGGGGGATGGCTGGTCTTTAAGGCGGTTATCATAACAATTTGGAAGGTGGATTATGGATCGGTTCCTCTCGAACACGATCAATAAGGTGGATAAAAAGGGTAGGGTTTCTATCCCTGCATCTTTTCGCCCTATCCTTGCAGATACCAACCGTCTTTACATTTTGAATTCTGTCGATCAGCCAACAGTGGATGCGGGTGATATCCAGTTGATTGAACGCAAGGAGCGTCAACTTGAAACCATGGATCAATTTTCTGAAGAGTATGAGCTTCAGTCTTTTGTACTGCATGGTGATTCAACTGAGTTAAAAATTGATGGTGAGGGCAGGATTGTGCTGACCGACACCATTCGGGAACAAACCGGAATAACAAACCAGGCTGCATTTGTTGGGCGTGGGCATTTTTTTCAGATTTGGGAGCCGGAAAAGTTTCGTGCCTACCGCGAGGAAGCACGCAAGAAAGTCGCGGAGATGCGCCGCGCAAAAAGTGGGCAAGCGCTGGGGGGCGCTAAGGGTGGTGTTGCAACAAGACAAGGGGAGCAAGACACGTGATGAACAGCAATATCAAATCTGATGTTGCAGGCGGACCAGTTCGCCACGTGCCGGTTATGCTCAATGAGGTCTTGTCTTGTTTGCAACTCACTGCCACTTCTTCTGATACTTTAAACATTGTCGATGGCACATTTGGTGCGGGTGGCTATTCAACTGCAATGGTTGAAGCGGGTGCTCGTGTCATGGGTATAGACCGTGACCCAAATGCCATTCGCGATGGTGCGGCAGTGGTTAAACAACTGGATGGCAAGCTCTCGCTGGTTGCGGGTGAGTTTAGGCATTTGGATACGCTTGCGACTGAAAATGATTTTGGCGATGTTAGTGGTGTTGTTTTGGATATTGGCGTTTCTTCCATGCAGCTAGATGAAGCCGAGCGCGGATTTTCATTTCAAAAAGATGGCCCACTTGATATGCGGATGTCGCAAAAGGGTGTAAGTGCTGCTGATGTTGTAAACACCATGAAGCAGGGTGACCTAACCCGAGTTATTGGTATTTTGGGTGAAGAGCGAAAAGCTTCGCATGTTTCTCGTGCGATTGTACGAGAGCGAGACAAGCAGCCTTTTTCCACGACATTGCAATTGGCAAATCTGGTCGAAAAGACCTTGGGGCGACGTGCAACGGATCGTATCCATCCTGCCACCAGAACTTTTCAAGCGTTACGCATTTTTGTAAATCAGGAACTGGAACAGCTTGGCGAAGCCCTGTTTGCGGCGGAGCGTTTGTTGGTTGCGGGTGGTCGTCTGGTGGTAGTTACCTTTCATTCTCTTGAAGATCGTTTGGTGAAATTATTCTTCAAAGATCGTTCTGGCACTCAAGAAGGTTCGCGGCATTTACCATTGGTAAACCATAAAGATGCGACATTCGTGATTCATGGCAAGGGTCTTTTAAAGGCCAGTCGAGAAGAAGCTGAGATAAATCCGAGATCGCGTTCCGCCAAACTGCGTTGGGCTGAGCGTAATGACACACCTGCTGGCAAGGTGGATATGTCAATTTTCGGGTTACCAAATCTGGTTTCTCTTGATGCTTTGCAAGCCAAGGGAGAATGAACGAGATGCGACTGTCGCCTGTATTTAGAAGTTTGGATATTTTGATGGTGGCTGTGCTGATTGCGTCAGTCGTTTGGACGTTTAAAGTCAAGCATGACAGTCAGGAAGCGCTTGACCGTGTTGCCAAACTCAACAAGCAAATTGAAGCTGAAGAAAACCGCGTTGATCTTTTGAAGTCTGACTGGAGCCTGCTGACCAGTCCTGCACGTCTCGAAAAATTGGTAAAACATTATGGCGGTCAGTTAGGATTAAATCCGATTGAGCCTGCTCAGCTGGCAGATGATAATTCGCTGCCTGGTTTTAAAAAACCCGAGATTATTATCAATGAGCAGGATGAAGGCTTTGCCGGTATTGATGCAGAAACGCAAACTGGCAGCATTGGTGTTCCTACGCAAAGAGGCGCTCAATGAATGCTCGTTTCAAGCCACCGCGAGATGCTTCTCATTTAACCTTCGATGGAAGTGGTAAATCAGCTGACGTGCAGGCGAAGTCTCGCATCGCGCTTTCGATGATTTTATTGGGCTTTGCCTTCACGGTGATTATTGGTCGTCTCGCCATGCTTGGTTTTGTTGACCCGGGTGAGGCTTCCGTCGGGCTGCGTCCTGATATTTCGATTACAGCACAGCGCCCTGATATTCGTGACCGTAACGGCGAGACACTGGCAACTGATATCGTTACTTCATCTTTGTTTGCTGAGCCGAACAAGATTGTAGACGTGGATGAAGCAGTTGAAAAACTTCAATCCGTGCTTCCAGATATTAATGTCAAAACGGTTCATCGGCGTTTGAGCAGCAAGGCCGGATTTGTTTGGCTGAAACGCGAGCTTACACCTGCCAAGGAAAGCCAAATTTTGGCACTTGGTATTCCAGGCATTGGCTTTCGCCAAGAAACAAGACGTTTTTATCCCAATGGCGAGACAGCTTCTCATCTTGTAGGCCATGTAAACATTGATAACGTCGGTATTGCAGGACTTGAAAAGTACATTGATGATCGTGGCTTGAAAGAATTGCGCTCACTTGGTCTTGCAAGCAACAAAGATATGCAGCCAGTTCATCTTTCGATTGATCTGCGTGTTCAGCACTATGTGCGTGAAGAGCTTGCAGAAGCGATGCGTAGATACAAGGCGATTGCAGCAGGTGCGGTGGTTCTAAACGCCAATACGGGTGAGGTTGTGGCAATGGCTTCGCTGCCAGATTACAATCCGAACAAACCTGTTGATGCGCTTAAGAAAGAGAATTTGAACCGTATAAGCGCAGGGCTTTTCGAGATGGGCTCTACCTTCAAGGCTTTCACAACTGCGATGGCACTTGATAGCGGCAAGGTAAACATGGGCAGTCGTTTTGATGCGCGCAAAGCGCTTCGTATCGGTGGTCATACAATTAACGATTTCCATGCAAAGCGCAGAATTTTAAGTGTGCCTGAAGTTTTCATTTACTCATCGAACATCGGAACAGCCAAAATGGCTGATGTAGTGGGTGTTGAAGGACATCGTGAGTTTTTGCATCGCATTGGACTTTTAAGCCGTATGCCGTTTGAACTGCCGGAAGTGGCGCATCCTGTTGAGCCAAAAAAATGGCGCAAGATTAATTCAGTGACGATTTCATATGGTCATGGTGCAACAACAACACCCTTGCAAACTGCGGTTGCAGGTGCGGCGCTTGTAAATGGTGGCAAGTTGATTTCACCAACCCTGTTTCCGCGTTCCAGTACGCAGGCTGAAGCTGAGGCCGTTCAGGTTATTTCAGAAAAAACAAGCCGCAACATGCGAGACTTGATGCGTATGAATGTTGAAAAAGGTTCAGGCAAGCGCGCAGAAGTGCCAGGTTTTAGAGTAGGTGGTAAAACAGGCACTGCTGAAAAGGTTGTGAATGGTCGCTATTCTAGCGATGTGCGCTTTAATGCGTTCCTTGCAACTTTCCCGGTTGATGATCCTAAATATGTCGTACTTGTCTTTATTGATGAGCCAAAGCCTGAAGAAGGCAAGAAAAGTGCAACAGCTGGTCTCAATGCTGCCCCTGTTGTTGGTAATATCATAAGACGCTCTGCTTCAGTATTGGGTGTGCAGGCTGATTTCGGAAATATCGCGAATCCCTTGTTAATTGCCGACTAGACAGGCAAACATAAGTAGGGAATTTCGTGATTCGCGAGTTATTAGGGAAACTGCGCAAATGAAACTGGAAAGAATTGCAGAATTGAATCTGGATGTACCAGAAGAAATTGCTGCCTTGAATATTTCTGGTCTTGCTGCCAATTCTTCTGAAGTCGAAAGCGGTTTTCTGTTTTTTGGCCTTCCTGGTGTTAATGTTGATGGCGCAAGTTTTGCCTCGCAAGCACAGACAAATGGCGCGGTAGCTGCTGTTGTATCCATGCAATCTGAAGTGGGCGATGTATCCATTCCCGTTTGGCGATGCGAAGACCCAAGACGCATCCTGGCTTATGCAGCTGCGCAATTTTACGAAAATCAACCACAGATTATCGGTGCTGTAACCGGAACTGCTGGCAAGACATCTGTTGCCACTTTTTTACGCCAGATTTGGGAGCAGGATGAACGTGTTGCAGCAAGCCTGGGCACAACAGGTGTCGTAGCGCCAGGTCGTGATGATTATGGCAATCTTACAACGCCAGATCCCATTTCACTTCATAAGTTACTTAATGAACTTTCCAATGCTGGCATTACGCATGCGGCGATGGAAGCCTCTTCGCATGGGTTAGATCAAAGAAGGCTTGATGGCGTAAAACTCTCCGTTGCTGGCTTTACCAATCTTGGGCGTGATCATTTGGACTATCACGAAACGGTTGATGAATATCTTGAAGCAAAGATGTTGTTGTTCAAAGAGCGCCTACCCAAAGGTGCGCCTGCCGTTATTTTCGCTGATGATCCGTTTTCCCAAGCTGCGATTGATGCTGCGAAAGAAGGTGAGTGTAACGTTTTAACTGTTGGCAGAGCAGGTGATTTTATAAGCCTGAAAAAAGTTGAACATCTGCAATTTGGTCAGACTGTTGAACTTTCTCATGCAGGCAAACATTACCGAATTGAGTTTCCTTTGGCAGGTGACTTCCAGATAGCAAACGGACTTGTGGCAGCAGGTATGGCCATTGCTACTGGCACTTCTGCTGAGGTTGCGTTTAAGGCGCTTGAGAAACTTCAAGGGGCTTCAGGCAGATTGGAACTTGTTGGAAAATCTGCCAAGGGTGCGCCGGTCTATGTTGATTACGCGCACAAGCCAGAAGCGCTTGAAAATGTCCTGTCATCACTTCGTCCGTTTACATCTGGCTGCATTATTTTGGCCTTTGGTTGCGGTGGCGACCGTGATCCGGGCAAGCGCGCCATTATGGGTGAGATTGCTTCGCGTTTGGCGGATGTTGTGATTGTTACCGATGATAATCCGCGCACTGAAAACCCTGATAGTATTCGAAAAGAAATTTTGGATGCTTGTGTGGGTGCCATAGAAATTGGTGATCGGGCAAAGGCCATTGAACATGGCTGTGAAATTCTTGAAGAAGGTGATTGTTTGGTCGTTGCTGGCAAAGGACATGAGCCTGGTCAAATCATTGGCGATCAGGTTTTGCCGTTTTCCGATCATGATGTAATCCGCAAGGTTTTAAACGGAGTGCGTGCATGAGTTATCTTTGGGAAACAGATGCGGTATTAGCGGCAACGAATGGCCGCCCTGTTGGCAATATGCCAGAAGGAATTACTGGTATTTCAATTGATACGCGTACCTTAAAAGAAGGTGACGCATTTTTTGCCATTAAAGGCGACAACTTTGATGGGCATGATTTTTTACCCGCAGCACTAAGGGCAGGGGCAGGTTTTGCCGTTGTTGACGAAAACAGGCTTGTTTCGCTAGGCGGTTTGAAAATTCCACTTATCGTTGTGCGCGATGTGTTGGAAGCCATGACCCACTTGGGGCTTGCGTCTCGTGCACGTTCAAAAGCCCAGATTATTGCAGTTACTGGTAGTGTTGGAAAAACCTCTGTTAAGGAAATGCTCCGTACAGTGCTTTCAGTAAGTGGTGAAGTTCATGCTTCTGTTGCATCGTTTAACAATCATTGGGGTGTTCCTCTAACGCTTGCGAGAATGCCTGAGACTGCAAAATTTGGTGTATTTGAAATTGGCATGAACCATCCGGATGAAATCAGGCCGCTTGTCAAAATGGTAAGGCCTCATGTGGCGATGATTAATAATGTGGCAGCAGCTCATATTGGCGCGTTTGATTCAATCGATGATATTGCCCGCGCCAAGGCTGAAATTTTTGAAGGTGTCGTGCCGGGAGGCTATGGCATTATCAATCATGATGACAGGCGTTATACTTTACAACGTGATCTCGCCAAGGAAGCCAATATTGAGCATTTGATTACGTTTGGCACCAAACGTGGTTCTGATATTTGGCTACGCAATCTTGAACAGGTTGACGGCGAACTAAAATTGGATGTTCGTATCAAGGGCAAAGATTATCAATATGAAATGCCTGTGACAGGTGAGCATATGGCAATGAACTCGTTAGCGGTTCTTGCTGCTTCCAGTTTGGCGGGTGCGGATATTTCCAAAACTACGGATGCAATGGCTCGCGTCACGCCTGCTGATGGGCGCGGCACGAAATACATGATTGGTGGTTCTGGCGCGATGGGTATCACGCTGATTGATGAAAGTTACAATGCCAACCCTGCCTCAATGGAGGCTGCTTTAAATGTTCTGGCAAGTTTTGGCGGTGTAAAAACCAAACGTCGAATTGCAGTTTTGGGTGATATGCTGGAATTGGGAAGACAATCGAAAAAACTTCATGAAGGACTGGCCAAATATATTTCTGCATCAAAGGCAGATTTGGTGTTTTTGGTCGGGCCTGAGATGGAGAATTTGGCGAAGATTTTGCCTAAGGAAAAACTGGGTGGGCACTATGACGATACAACCAATTTGGCTGAGCGCTTGAAGGTTGTGTTTAAGGCAGGGGATGTCGTGGTTTTTAAAGCTTCCAACAGCATGGGCTTTTCGAAAATCGTGCAGGAAATACTTGATTAATTAAAGCCATACTAATTGGCGAAGGGGAAATATCGATGCTTTATTATCTGGGACAGGAATTGTCGTCTGATGTTTCCGTTTTTAATATTTTTAGATACATAACATTTCGTACAGGGGCGGCTCTTGTAACCTCTGCCATGATTGTTTTTCTGTTTGGTCCGCGCATTATTGCAGGCCTGAAAATTCGTCAGGGTAAAGGGCAGCCAATTAGAGCTGATGGCCCTGAAACGCATTTTGCCAAGGCTGGTACGCCGACCATGGGCGGGCTTATGATCTTGTCTGGCCTTATTGTTTCTTCACTGTTATGGGCAAACCTAACGAGTATTTATGTCTGGGTAATTTTACTTGTCACAATGGGTTTTGGCCTTATTGGATTTTACGATGATTATCTGAAAGTCACCAAACAAAGTGACAAGGGTTTTTCCGGCAAGGTTCGCTTGCTACTCGAGTTTATCATTGCGGGATTTGCATGTTATGCGATTATGAGCGCTGGCAAAGAGCCGTTTTCTTCTTCGCTGACCTTCCCGTTTTTTAAGGATTTACTCCTCAATCTGGGTTGGTTCTTTGTGCCCTTCGGTGCCTTCGTAATTGTTGCTGCGGGTAATGCCGTGAATCTTACAGACGGTCTTGATGGCTTGGCGATTGTGCCTGTTATGATTGCTGCTGCATCCTTTGGCATGATTGCATATCTTTCGGGTAATGCGATTTTTGCGGGTTATCTACAAATCCATTTTGTGCCAGGTACAGGTGAGATTGCCGTTCTTTGTGGTGCGCTGATTGGGGCAGGGCTTGGCTTTCTTTGGTTTAATGCGCCGCCTGCTGCTATCTTCATGGGCGACACGGGTTCTCTTGCACTCGGTGGCATGATTGGTGCTATTGCAGTTGCAACAAAACACGAGATTGTTTTGGTCATCATTGGCGGGCTCTTTGTAATGGAAGCCTTGTCCGTGATCATTCAGGTTGCGTCGTTTAAATTGACTGGCAAACGTGTTTTTGCCATGGCGCCTATTCATCATCACTTTGAGAAAAAGGGGTGGACGGAAAGTCAGGTTGTTATTCGCTTTTGGATTATTTCTGTATTGCTTGCACTCATTGGTCTTGCGACCTTGAAGCTGCGTTAAGAGGTTTCCTTTATGATCGCTGTTACCACTCGCAAAGACCAGAAAATCGCTCTCTTCGGATTGGGCGGTTCTGGTATGGTAACGGCAGAGGCGCTTGTTGCCGGTGGTGCAGAGGTGACAGCTTTCGATGATAATCCGCAAAAGGTTGAAGAAGCGTCTGGCAAAGGCATTCCGACTGGAGATTTGCGCGATTATGATTTTTCAAAAGCAGATGCGTTGGTGTTGGCGCCGGGTGTTCCGCTCACGCATCCAAAACCCCATTGGACGGTCGAACTTGCGCATCAACATGATGTCCCTGTTATCGGTGATGTTGCGCTATTTGCAGATGAGCGAAGAGCGCATGCGTCATCTTCACATCTGATTGCGATTACAGGGACAAATGGTAAGTCCACTACGACAGCCTTGATTTCGCATATTCTGGCCAGCACAGGACGCGATGTTCAGATGGGCGGCAATATTGGCCGTGCAGTGCTTTCTTTGGATGGGCTTTCGAATGATAAAATCTATGTTGTTGAATGTTCGTCCTATCAAATTGATCTTGCACTGGAGTTGGATCCTTCAGTCGGAATTTTATTAAACCTTGCACCAGATCATCTCGACCGTCATGGCACGATGGAGCATTATGCTGAAATAAAATCGCGATTGGTTGCAAAGAGTAATTTTTCTATTATTGGCGATGACGATGGCTACTCATCTAAGATTTCCGACGGATTTGACGTAGAGGGAAAAGAAGTCATTCGGATTTCCAACCAGAAACTCTTTTCAGGCTATGGGGTGATGGACGAGCAGGTTGTTGAATTTAATGCAGGCGATGAAGATTTCATCGCGAACCTGCATGGTATTGCAACTTTGCGCGGAAAGCATAATGCGCAAAATGCAGTAGCAGCGATTGCTGCCTGCAAATCGGTTGGCCTGACGAATGAGCAAGTTCAGCAAGGGCTGAATTCATTTCCGGGTCTTGCACATAGAATGGAAGTGATTGGCAGCGTTGGTGATGTGTTGTTTGTAAACGATTCCAAGGGCACCAATGCAGACGCTGCTGCCATGGCGCTTGGCAGTTTTGAAAATATTTACTGGATTGCTGGCGGTCTCCCAAAAGAAGGCGGGATAGAAAGCTTGCGTCCTTTCTTTGGGCGCATTGAGAAGGCATATTTGATTGGTGAAGCAGCTCCAGAGTTTTCGGCGACACTGGGCAGTGATGTGGCCTTTGAAATTTCGCAAACACTGGATGTGGCGGTTGCGAATGCTAGTGAAGATGCAAAACAATCCGGCCAAAAGGCAGTCGTTATGTTGTCACCTGCCTGCGCCAGTTTTGATCAGTTTGCAAATTTTGAAATACGTGGAGAGGCTTTTCGGGCGGAAGTTGAAAAGCTGGAAAATTTAATTCCATACGGGGAAAAACAGGATGGTTAGTCGCGCAGATAAAAGTCTTCTGGCTGAATGGTGGCGAACGATAGACAAGCCGCTTTTGTCAGCTCTATTGTTTTTGATGTTATGCGGGTTTTTGATGTCTTTTGCAGGCAGTCCGCCAGTTGCAGACCGTATTGGCGTTGATGAATTTCATTTCATAAAACGCCATGCAGTTTTTCTAATACCTGCGATTGCCATCATGGTTGGCTTTTCCATGTTCTCGCCCAAACAGGTGCGGCGGGCGGCCTTTATCATGTTTGCATTTTCAATTGTTGCATTGTTGGCAACCTTATTTATTGGTTCATCAGCCAAAGGGTCTAGCCGCTGGATTTATATTGCTGGTTTTACATTACAGCCCTCAGAATTTGTAAAGCCTGCCTTTGTGGTTATCACAGCCTGGCTTTTCGCAGAGAATTCGCGCAGGCCTGATATTCCTGGTAACCTGTTTTCGATTATCCTGTTTGGTATCGTAGCGGCGCTTTTGATTGTTCAGCCTGACTTTGGGCAGACCATGTTGATTGCGATTGTTTGGGGCGCGCTCTTCTTTATGGCGGGCATGTCCTGGATATGGATTATGGCGCTGGGAGCTATCGCGGTTGTGGGCATGTTGATTGCCTATATCATGTTCTCTCACGTCGCCAGCCGCATAAATCGCTTTATTACGGGTGAGGGTGATAACTATCAGGTAGACCGTGGCATTGATGCGATCGTTAACGGTGGGTGGCTAGGCCAGGGACCAGGTGAGGGGACTGTAAAAAATATTCTGCCTGACAGTCATACGGATTTTCTTTTTGCAGTGGTTGCGGAAGAGTTTGGTATTATTGCCTGTATGATTTTGGTAGGTATCTTTGCTTTCATCGTAATGCGAGGACTTGCAAAATCACTCCACGAACATGATGCCTACGTGCGGATGAGCGCTTCGGGCTTGGCGCTTTTGTTTGGTTTTCAAGCGATGATTAATATTGGCGTAAATCTGAAGTTGCTTCCAGCCAAGGGCATGACCTTGCCATTTATTTCTTATGGTGGATCTTCCATGCTGGCTATGGCAATGGGGATGGGTTTCTTGCTTGCGCTAACACGCTCACGGCCTGAGCGAAGACAAAGTTCTTCAATTGGATTTGGTATTCATATTGCAAAGCCTGCGGAGTAATCATGTCTAAGGGTGTCATTCTTTTATGTGCTGGTGGTACCGGTGGTCATCTGTTTCCCGCAGAAGCGGTTGCGCATGAATTGAAAAAACGTGGTTATACCATTCATCTTGCTGCGGATGATCGGGTTGAACGGTTTGCGGACAAATTTCCTGCGGAAGAAATTCATCAGATACAATCTGCAACGCTTGGCTCTAAAAACCCAGTTGCGGTTTTCAGAACCTTAAAAGCGCTTTGGTCTGGCTATAAGCAAAGCAGGAAGTTGATTGCAAAGCTGCAACCTGTTGCGGTTGCGGGCTTTGGGGGATACCCAACTGTTCCGCCTGTGCTGGCGGCAACCAGGTTTGGTATTCCGACTTTGGTGCATGAGGCAAACGCTGTTTTGGGCCGTGCCAATCGATTGCTGTCTCGAAAGGTGAACAAGGTTGCGATTGGGTTTGGTGAGACAAAGCATGTTGGCGATATTCAAGTCAATGTAACCGGTAATCCTGTACGCCCTGATATCCTTAAAGCTGCCATTCAGAATTATCCGCAACGCACAGTTGATGCGAAGTTTAATCTCTTGGTTTTCGGGGGCAGTCTTGGTGCTGCTTTTTTCAGTGAAGTGATGCCGCCTGCCTGCAAACTTTTAACCGATGAAGAGCGTGGACTTTTGAAAATCGTTCAACAAGCAAGGCCAGAAGATAAAGAGCAAGTGATAGCCGCGTATAAGGATATGGGCATTGAAGCAGAAGTTGATAGTTTCTTCGGTAATATGGCTTCCAAACTTCAAGCATCTCACATGGTCATAAGTCGCGCAGGCGCTTCTACGGTCAGCGAATTGGCTGTTGTAGGGCGACCTTCTATTTTGGTCCCATATCCTCATGCACTCGATCATGATCAGGCAACCAACGCTGCAGCGGTTGCAAAAGAAGGTGGCGCTACCTTGTTTAATCAATCTGCATTAACGCCAAAACTGTTGGCGGATGAGCTTTCACGTGCTATCGCAGACCCGAAAAAACTTGCACTTGCTGCAAATAACGCCAAAAAGACTGGCAAACCCGATGCGA
>CALAIO010000340.1 GCA_937923355.1 uncultured Rhizobiaceae group bacterium
ACCTTTTCCTTCAAAAAGGCAGGCACGTCCAAAGCCATTGCAGGCTGTGCAAGATATGAGACCGCCAAGGTTGATAGCAAAACACGTAACATATTAGGGTCTACTCAATCACTTTCGGCACCATGAAGTAATGATCTTCGCTGGCAGGCGCATTTGCTGTTACGTCATCGGCCTTGTTGCCATCAGTTACTTCATCAACACGCTTGCGCATTTCCATTTGAACAACAGATGTCATCGGCTCTACACCTTCTACATCAACTTCATTCAGCTGGTCTACAAAGCCCAGAATGGCGTTTAATTCGCCTTGCATCTTCTCGGCTCTGGCATCATCGACAGCGATGCGAGAGAGTTTCGCAACACGTTTTACGGTATCAATATCAACAGACATTGGGATTCTTTCATTTTAGAAAATGTTTCTTGCTAAGCGTATAAACTTGGATGCGTTTTGTTTCAATGAAAAATCATAATTACAAGCCAACGTCATTTTAAATAATTTTTATTCTATATTAACAAAAAGCAATCAATATTTACCGTATATACATGCGGGGACTGTTTTATGAATGATATTGTAAGTAAATTTAGAAAAAAAAATATTTCACTTGATAACACAGTTCAAGATTTAATTATTGATGCACGAGATAATATTAAGCAATCTGAAACACCTAACATCACAAAGCAATTAGATTCATTTTCTGTTAAAAAGCGAAAGCGTGGTTTTTTAAAAGAGCTCTTTCATAGTATTGTTTGGCTTTATGCTAAAATGATTACGCCTCTGCTTTTTATCTCGCTTATTGCGTGTGGTTGGGCGATATACAGCATCTGTGCAGGGGAAAATTTTAGCAGACTTGATAGCTACTTTGTTACTGGTTTAGGAATTCTTTTCTTATGTATCGTCTATACGTTCTTTGTCGACTTAAGATACAAAGGTTTTAGAGGAGTTTTAATTTCAAGAGAAGAAGCCCCTTCTCTGTGGGCTAAAATTGATGAAATCTCCAGACATGCGAGTTCACCGCCTATTTCCAGTTTATACATCGACAATGAATTTAATGCATCGGCGAGCATCACTGATGCAAAAGGTTTAAGACGCAAGCGTGAACTAGAGATAACGATAGGATTACCACTTTTATCTGCGCTATCAGAAGATGAATGCGCATCAGTAATAGCGCATGAATTCGGTCATCATCACGGCGATGATTCAAGACGCAGCCTAGCAATTTATTATGCGATAGAGAGAGCAGGCATAATTACGAGAATGGTAATCCCAAACGAAAGTTATCTTCAATTATTTTTACTGCCAGTTTCGTTATTATTTGGAACATATGCTTTTACACTAACGCTTCTTTCTCAAAAAATTCGCCACCAATGTGAATATGATGCAGATAATTTTGCAGCAAGTGTATGTGGGGTAGAAGCCACTGGACGAACAGATATTGCCATGAGTGTATTTGGCGATGATATCATGGAAGTTCTATGGAAGCCTGTAAATGAGGCTTACCGCACAGGAACAGATATTCCTGATAACCTGTTTGCTAATCTTCCTAAACGCTTCAAAGATACTTTTAAACCCGAAGATTTCGCTACAAAGCTTAATGAGGAAATGAAAAGAGAAACCAATTTCTTTGATTCACATCCATCTACAAAAGATAGGCTTCAAAATATTGGTGCCACTGTAGCTTTACCAAAATTTGAAGCTCATAATACAGCAGCTAAAATTTGGTTGGGTGATCGATATGACGAAATAGCTTCGAAGTTGCAAGAGCAATGGCTGGTAAGTTTTAAAGCAGATTATGGTGAAGAGTTTGAAATCAAAAGCAAATGGGTAAATCGTGCCAAACAAGCAATTGATGAAATTGATATATATTTAGAAACGAGCAAACCAACATCTGATACAGTTCTTGCAAAATGCATGATGCAACTACAACTTGAAGAACATACAAAGCATCGAGCCATTTTAGAAGAAGCGTTAAATAGTGGCTTCGATATTCCCGATATTGAATTAAAACTTGCAAGGTTCGATCTTTTTGAAGGCAAGCGATCAGGCATTAACCGCCTGCTTGATATAATAGAAAATAATAAAAGTGGCCTGTGCGGCACTGCCCTTGAAACTTTACAAAACTGGGTTGATTACTCTGATGATATTAAAGAGGAACATATAGACTTAAAAGAAACTTTTGAGAACAAAGAGTTTAGGCAAACGATGAAAAATCTAAAGCCAATTGCCGTTGAGACCGATCGCAAGCATATGTTGTTTAAAAAGGTTTGCAATACCGTTGAAATTCCTTCTTTTCCAACTTGGCAAGAAAATGCAATCGTAAACTGGTTTAAATTACATCCAGAGATATCAACAGCTTGGCTTCATATTTGTGCCGATTCAGATACTGCCGGGCATAATTATTATTACCTGACAATTACGCATATTAATGAGGATGAAGCCAATTGGTGCCAAGCTTTTGAAGAGTTTGATAGCATTGACCTGCCAGTTCATGGCACTGTGATTTTTGAAAGAATGATTGGCGATGCACCAATGAAAGATATGCTTAATGATGGTAAAAGCTTTCCTGCTTTACACGCTGCACTTATTGCTAACCCACCATTTTATGTTCGTGATAAAGAATTGGCACAAAAGGTTAAGCAAGATATTTCTGATCATGACTGGGGTACAGAATAAGCGTTTAAAAATTTGTAACTGGAGTAATTCAGTATATAGCTAAGCCTATGGGTAATATAATTGAAATCGCGGATGTTCCATCCCTTCATATGCGTAATAAGCGATTGATGGGACTTGATCTTGGCACAAAAACCATTGGCATCGCGATTTCTGATGTTCGTCTTACGATTGCGACGGCTCGTGAAACGTTACAACGCAAAAAATTTACGCTAGACGCACAATATCTCATCGCGATGGCAGAGAAAGAGGATATTTTTGCCTTTGTGCTAGGGCTTCCCTTGAATATGGATGGCTCTGAAGGCCCTCGCGTGCAGGCAACGCGTGCGTTTGTCCGTAGTATGGCCAATTTAACGGATATGCCATTTTTACTCTGGGATGAACGTTTGTCGACCGTTGCTGCGGAAGAAGCTATGCTGGCTTTTGATGTATCTCGGAAAAAACGAGCAGAAAAAATAGATGCGGTTGCTGCTGCCTTTATTCTGCAGGGTGCACTTGACCGCCTACAGCTTGGTTGATTTTCTCTTTTGAAACTGTCGCAGTTTTGATGCCGAGCTTCTGCTTAATGAAGCTCAACGTCTGAGGAAGCCATTTTTTGTAATAGCGAAGTGCAACAATGCCTAGCACAATCATCGTATCTACGACGAGTAACCAGAAAATTCTCTCAGGTATTTCAGATGGAGGTATGTTCAGGATGTTACCATAAAATGTGTAAACCTGATCATGAAACTGTCTTGATAAAAAGAATGTAGGGCCTGTATCGTAGTAACTTGCAACATGCCAACCACGAAAGAAGATTATCGTTGCTAACCACGATATGAATAATTTGCGCATGTTCTATCCTTTTATCAGGATTTCATTATGCTATGCCTAAGTTTATTCGACAACGTAAACTAATTGTTAAGGTTAAAATTTATGGTTAACGAAATGCGTGGTGTGGAAAACCTGACGTAGCTTACCAGGACGGGAAATTTTTATTGATAATCTCGCGTGCGTTATAACGATTATCCAACATGCCGTAAGTATTGCGCCATAGTCCACCAAGACGCGTTTCAATAAAGGCTTGCGCGGTCTGCCCTGCCCCGAGCTTCGTAAGCTCTGCTGCTGCTGCTGTCAGTGCCAGTTGCTCAACCAGAATGCGTGCTGACCCAGGGTCTTCCAATGTCATTTTTGAAGCGGTACGAATAACATCCACTGTCTTGCTAGCGCTTTCGCCGCCCAAATCCCGTTGCATGTCATCCAGGACAGCATCTAAAATGTTTTTACTTTTTGAAAGAACACGCATGACATCAAGACACATAATGTTGCCAGCCCCTTCCCAAATTCCGTTTAGTGGCGCTTCGCGATAATGGCGGGCAAGGTTTCCAGCTTCAACATAACCGTTTCCGCCCAAACATTCCAAAGCCTCACCAATCAAGGCGGGCGCAATTTTACATGTCCAATATTTAATCACAGGCGTCATCAGGCGCACATAAGCAGCTTCTTGCGGGTTTGCCCCTGCACGGTCAAATGCAGCAGCCAACCTTAATGTAAGCGCAGCACTTGCCACAGCATCCAATGACAAATCAGCAAGCACGCGCTCCATCAAAGGTTGGTCAATCAACTTCTTGCCAAAAGCGCTACGATGTCTTGTGTGGTGTACAGCCTCTGCAAGGCTTGTACGGATAAGTCCAGTTGAGAAAACCGAGCAATCAAGTCTTGTGAGTGTCACCATCTCCATAATGGTAGCAATGCCCTCACCTTCATTACCAACCAGATAAGCCAGTGCATCTTTAAATTCTATTTCACTGGAAGCATTCGAACGGTTGCCGAGCTTGTTTTTCAAGCGCTGGATGTGCATGCCGTTCATCTCGCCGTCAGGCAAAATGCGTGGCATCATGAAACAACTGATGCCTTTTCCTGTTTGTGCCAAAACCAAAAACGCGTCGCACATGGGCGCAGAGACAAACCACTTGGCACCATTAATGCGCCAGATACCGTCTTGCAGCGGCTCAGCTTTTGTCGTTGCAGCACGAACATCCGAGCCGCCTTGTCGTTCCGTCATCGCCATGCCCAGTGTTACACCCCGCTTTTGCGACAAGGGTTTGTGTGAAGGGTCATAATGAGAAGACAATATCTTGCCTTGCCACTCTTCAAGTAAGGGTTGATTTGCAACCAAGGCTGCGACGGAAGCATTCGTCATACTCATTGGGCAAAGATGACCACTTTCAACACCACCGGAAATATACATGCGGATAGCGCGAGCCAGGTTTCGATGGCCTTTATCACCATCGCCATCGCGCCAGGCAGAAGCGTGCAATCCAGATTCCACCCCTTTGCGCATCAGCGCATGCCATGCGGGGTGATACTCCACACGGTCTATGCGCTCACCCTTAGCGTCATGCGTATGAAGAACTGGCGGATTTTCGTTTGCCAAAGCGCCCAGTTTAATCGTGTCAGACATGCCAGCCCA
>CALAIO010000341.1 GCA_937923355.1 uncultured Rhizobiaceae group bacterium
CGCTCATCGAGATGAAACAACGTGCTTCTCAGCGCCCAAATTTAGGCGTTGATTTCACAGGATCTGATTTCCCAACCGTTGCCAATGCCCTTGGCGGGCATGGCGTTTGGGTTGATGATGTAGAAGGATTGAAACGCGAAGCAAAAACAGGGTTGGAACGCGATACGTTTACCCTGCTTGCTTGCCGTATTGGTAGGAAATCTTACGACGGTAAGTTCTAAAACTTATCTAACCGCTTCATCCGCAATTTTTGCAAAGAGTTCATCCAGCTCTTTTGCAAGCGCCTTTAATTCGTCTCCACCATCTTCAAAGTAAGGGGAGAAAACAGTCGTTGGTGTCTTGTACGACAGCGTTGCGTTTTTATCCGTTCCCTCTGTCACATAATAGCGGATAGGCGCTTCAATGCCTGCAGCCAGACTTGCCTCTAGCATACGAATGGCAAAATCATTACGGTAAACGCCAACAATACGATTTCCTGGAATGGTTATGCCTCTTCCTTTAGCGCCTGCGGAAGCACTTGCACCTGTAACACGGCGCATGCCATTGGCTTTAATTGCGTCATTTAACCGACCATTCAGCTCCTTAAAGGACATTTTGGTTTTATGCGTTACCCAACCTTCCCGCGCCAAAGAAGTTTTAGCTTCAACCGTTTGCGTGACAACAGGCAGGCCTGAAACAACGACACTTGAACCCACAAACAAAGCCAACAATAATCTTTTCATAATTTTCTCCAAACTTGAACTTTCTTAAATACCCATTCTGCGTTTCATCATAACCGCAAATGAACTACCGATAAAAGCCATCACTGCCCATGCCCATCCATGTACGCTGCCTGAAACCAAACCACCCAGATAAGCGCCGATGTTACAACCGTAAGCAAGGCGAGCGCCATAGCCCATTAGCAAACCGCCAAAGATTGCCGTACTGATTTCTACCCGTGACAAAGAAAATATTGGTCGCCATTTTGAAGCCAAACCCGCAGCAGCCAGGGCACCTGCAATAATGCCGAAATTCATCACGGAAGTTGTATCCTTGAAAACACTGTTTTGAATGGCATTAGCCTTCCAGCCTGTCCAGAACGGCCAGTTCAAAACATCTATTCCAATCAGATTGGCACCCTTCGCACCCCACAGTGCGAACGCCCAGGTGACACCCCAAGGGCGGCCAACAACAATAAGCGTCAAGATACCCACCACGGCCAGTGCAATCGCACCAGCAAGTGGAGACCATGGCCCCTTGATAAAGCTTTCAGTTTTGCGTGGTGGCTCAAGATCACCATGCTTGCGTTTTTCATACCACACACTCCAAAGCGCAATGGCACCAAGCAAACATGCCAGCACAAGAAATGCACCAAAGGGGCCAAGATTATTGATCATCCCGTAGCTGAATTTATCACCCACACCAAACGTCTCTTGAACAGGTTGCGGGAAAGCAATCGAGTTCCACCAACCCAAGTGCATTGTGCCAAGAACAGAGCCAATCACGAAGAACAGCAGCGTAATGCACATTCGTGTTGACCCACCGCCAACCACAAAAAGCGTACCCGAACCACAACCGCCGCCAAATTGCATGCCAAAGCCAAACATGAAGGAACCAAACAACATGCCCATACTAACAGGAAGAATAAAGCCGCGAGCATCCGTATAGGCGATCAATGGAAAAGAAATCGCGCAGGTCAGCACAATGAGTAAAAACTGGTAGCGAAGCCCGACACCGCGGCCTTCTGCAAATATTCTGCGCCATGCTGCCGTAAAGCCAAACGAAGCATGGTAGAGCGCAAAACCTGCCAGCCCACCGATCAAGACCGCCAAGGCCTGTTTTTGCCCTGCAATATTACCCGCAAGCAGAACCAGCACGCATAATGCAAGCGCTGCCCCGATAACAGGCATATTCTGGGACTGCTTGGGCAAGGGAGCCGTTTCAACACTCATTGTATCTAATCCAAACTATTCAGATTTCATTCAGACAAGATAAGGCAAATATCTTGAATGATGAAAAGTAACGTCATTAGATTAAAGACCTTAATCAGTCATTTGTGAACTGCAAAGCACGCATGCTCACATTTGTTTGAACAGTTGAAACAAGATGTTACTTCTCTAGGAAAACAAGATATCATATTCAAATAACTTGAACATGTGCAATTTTCAGGCAGCATGTCGGGACAGTAAAGTGGAGTAATAAATGTTAAAGCAAGATGTTTACGGCTGTGACGTAACGCTTTCCAGTCAAAATGCTTTACTCTCATGGAATAAAACACTCCACGGATTTCTCGCGCACTCCGCCTCAACCGGGATCACGCTTGGCGAAACCTTGGAACACGAGCCAGAATTTGCTCTAGCCCAATCCTGCAAAGGACTATTTAGCCTGCTACTTGGTCGGAAAGAGCTAACCGAAGTTGCCACTGAAGCCTTCGCTACTGCAAAAGCAAGCGACAAACAAAATCCGGTTTCAACCCGTGAGCGTCACTTCATCAACGCATTAGGTTCTTGGTTACAAGGCAGTTTGAAAGACGCCATTTCTGAAATGGAAGCAGTGCTGGCAAAATGGCCACATGATGCGCTCGCCATGAAGCTAAGTCATGCCATTATGTTCATGCTGGGTGATAGCAAAAGCATGCGTACATCCCTTGAAAATGTATTCGAAGCATACAAGGACCATGATGCAGAAGGTTATTTCAACGGTTGCTATTCATTCACTTTGGAAGAAACGGGCGATTATAAACGCGCAGAACAACACGGCCGCCGCGCATTGGAACTAGCCCCCGATGATGCATGGGGACTTCATGCCATCACGCATATTTTTGATATGACTGGCCGCGCCAAAGAAGGCCTTGAGTGGATTGAGGGTAAAGAAGCTGCTTGGCAACACTGCAACAATTTCCGCTACCACGTCT
>CALAIO010000342.1 GCA_937923355.1 uncultured Rhizobiaceae group bacterium
CAAGACTTGTTCTCTATCAACCTTGCCATCTGCAATGCGATATTCCTGGGTCATGCTACTGCTCCCTTTGAAAGTTTGAGAGCAACATCGCGAGCCAGTTCTACTTGTGTGATTTCATGCGTTCTTGTATTTCGCGTCACAACAAGCCATGAGCGATCACCTTGCTCGTGGAACCAAAGTTCACGCATTTCACCGGCTACGTTATCGCGTAGATGCATATAATCATGAAACTCACTTGCAGCATTTTCGGATTGCCAATCAGGACGCTCCAGCATTGAGGCATCGCCTTTATAGACAAACTCTGCCGCATCACGAGGGCCAAGGTGTGGGTGGTTTATAATCATCTCAACTTCTCCCTAGTGTAAGTTCGGTTGGGCACCCATGCCCTTTTCATCAATCATGCGACCGGAAACAAAACGATCCAGACGATATTCTTTTGCGACAGGGTGTGGTGCGTTATTGGCGAGCAGATGCGCATAACAATAGCCACTTGCAGGCGTTGCCTTAAAGCCACCGTAACACCAACCACCATTGAAATAGAGGCCATCAATATGCGTCTTATCTATGTATGGAGAACCGTCCATCGACATATCCATGATACCGCCCCAACTGCGCAAGAGACGTGCTTTACCAATCATTGGCATGATTGCCATCCCGCCTTCGCAGACATCTTCTACTACTGGGAGGTTGCCACGCTGCGCATAGGAGTTATAGCCATCGATATCACCACCGAAGACCAAGCCTCCTTTATCTGATTGGCTGACATAAAAATGGCCAGCGCCAAACGTTACAACGCCAGGAATAATTGGCTTTAGACCCTCTGATACAAAGGCTTGAAGAACATGGCTTTCAATTGGCAGTCTCATACCAGCTTTTGCCATTACGTGACCTGAAGAACCTGCAACACAAACGGCAATTTTCTTGCCACCAATTTTACCGCGAGTTGTTTCAACGCCTAAACACTTGCTATCCTTGATATCAAAGCCTGTTACTTCGCAGTTTTGAATGATGTCGACGCCATTTTCATCAGCTCCTCTTGCATAGCCCCATGCAACCGCATCGTGACGAACCGTACCGCCCCGTCTTTGTGCAAGACCGCCTTTAACCGGGAAGCGAGCATTATCATAATCTAGGAACGGAAGTTCTTTACGAATTGCAGCTTCATCCAAGAACTCAGCGTCGGCACCAGCCATGATCATCGCATTGCCACGGCGAATATAAGCATCGCGCTGATTATCATTATGAAAGAGATTGATAATACCGCGTTGTGAAATCATTGCGTTATAGTTGAAATCCTGTTCCAAGCCTTCCCATAGTTTCATAGAGAGTTCATAGAAAGGCTCATTGCCGGGAAGCATGTAGTTTGAACGTACAATCGTTGTGTTACGGCCAACGTTACCGCCGCCAATCCAGCCTTTTTCCAGAACGGCAACATTTCTGACCCCATGCTTCTTGGCCAGGTAATACGCAGTTGCCAAACCATGACCACCGCCACCAATAATTATAACATCGTACTCTGGTTTTGGCTCAGGATCGCGCCATGCGGGCTTCCACCCCTTATTGCCAGATAAACCTTGCTTAAACACTTCCCAAGCTGAATAACGCATCAAGACCTCACAAAATATAATCCTTTAAGACTACTCCAAGTTTTCAATTGCGTTTTCAAAATAAAGACGATATTTTTTTATATATGGACATATCAAACCTTACGTATGGCAAAAAACGAAAAGTAGGATTTCTACTCATCGATGATTTTGCAATGATGTCTTATGCATCCACTATTGAGCCTTTGAGAGCTGCCAACCTACTTAGCGGGCAAGAGCTTTATACGATTGAGCACCTTTGTAGCGATGATAAACAAGCTGTAAGCTCAGGAAGTCTTTCACTGAATGCAACCCTTTCTCTCAAAAAGGCGGATGAACTTGATATCCTGTTTGCCATCGCAGGCGGCAATCCTTCTGCGTTTAGAGATGAAGGGGTTTTTGCAGCTTTACGCAAACTATCGACGCGTGGCGTCACACTTGGTGGCGTTTCTGCCGGCCCATATATTTTAGCGCGTGCTGGCGTGATGAAAGACCGACGTATGACCGTTCATTGGGAACACGCGCCCAGCCTGATTGAACGCTTACCTGATTTGCTGGTCGCACGTTCACTTTATGTGATGGACAGAGACAGAATAACTTGTGCGGGTGGCACTGCGCCACTTGATATGATGCATGCTCTCATCACCAATCATCATGGCGCGCAATTTGCTCGCGAGGTTAGCGACTGGTTCATGCATACGGAAGTGCGTCCTGCTCGCGGCCAACAACGTGCAGGACTGGTGGAACGACATAACACAACAAATGCTTCTGTCATCAAAACCATTGAAGTGATGGAAAATCATATTGCTGACCCGCTAACACTTCAGCAACTCGCAGATTTAAGCAACCTATCAACACGCCAAATGAACCGACTTTTCAAATCCAATATTGGGTTGGGGACGATGCAGTTTTATACAGAGTTAAGATTAAATCAGGCGCGAAAACTTTGTGAACAATCTACGCTTTCTATTACTGAAATTGCGATTGCGACAGGCTTTACCAGTACGGCTTATTTCTCAACTAAATTTAAGAACCAGTTTCAAGTCTCACCTAGTGAGCTGCGCACGAGGTAGGTATTACTCATGCTCAAAAATATAATGCCAAAGTTCAACTTCTTCAAAGAAGCGTTCATAGAGTTCGGGCAGAATATCCCGCGCATCATATCGCGCTTTGGAAGCCATGGCTTTTTCAATCGCTGCTTCATTTTCATACGTTACTGCAAGCACTAAAGGGATTACGGGTCCTTTTGGTTCTTGCTCATATCCAAAGAGAATACGCACTTCTTTTGAAGGCTGAAATTGCCTCCAAAGTGGCGCAAGCTTTTCGTCCACGAATGCCTTCATTTCTGCTTCACAGTTAGGCTTTAATTTGCCCGCAAAGAAGGCATATTTGGTTAGCATATTAGCCGCCTCTATGTTTGAAGCTATCTCGGCGGAATGAATAAAGCGCAGCCGGATCAACAGAGACATCAACGACGGCAGGTTTGCCGCATGCAAGGGCTGCCTCAATGGCAGGTGCTACCTCGGATAGTTTGTCCGCTTTGTAACCCTTGGCACCGTAGAGTTCTGCAACCTCATCAAAAGGCGGACTGGATATATCTGCGCCAATGTAGCGTCCATTGAAGAAATCACGTTGATAGGCTTTTTCAGCGCCCCAGCATTGATTGTTCATCACAACGGTCACCGTATTGATATTATGATCGACAGCCGTTGAGAGTTCCGACATCGTCATACCAAAACCACCGTCACCCATAAGACTTACTACAGGACGCTCTGGCTTTGCGCATTTAATGCCGAGACCACATGCAAATGAGAAACCAACAAGACCAAAATCAAGCGGAGTGAACAAGCTCTTTGGTGACCAATAATTCATTGCATCGGTTGCCTGGAGACAAAGCGTGCCGGCATCCATCGTAATTGCTGCATCTTTGGGCAGCACATCACGCAATGTTTTAAAGAGACCCGAAGGTTGTGTGGGATGTGTTAGAATTGCATCTGCATCACGTTTTGAAAGATAAGCCTTGCGCTCTTCCTGAAACTCTTTTGTCCATTGATCGGCAGTTGCTCTATTCTTAATTTTCTTCAAAGCCTCAACAAGCTGCAAAGCTAATGTAGGCGCATCAGCCCAAATGCCTAATTCAACTGGAAAAAAACGCGCGATTGCTGTTGGCTCTAATTCATTATGAATAATCTTCGCATCACGATTGATATTATCATAGGTATAGAACGTTGAATTAAACCCAAGTCTTGTTCCAAGTGCTAAAATCACATCGGCTTCCTTTGCCAGACGTGATGCAACTGGGTTTCCTCTTGGTCCCATTTGCCCTGCATTAAGTGGATGGCCAAATGGAATTGCATCGCCATGACCAGGTGATGTTACGATTGGACAATTCAATGCCTCAGCCAAAGCAATTGCCTGTTCGTGACCTTCAGTATTTTTAATGCCACCACCTGCGATGATGACGGGCTGTTTGGCTTGAGCCAACAACTTGGCAGCTTGGGCAAGTTGATCAGGATGTGCAGCAGGTACGGAATGATTACGATACTCATTTGGTTTTTGCAGCGGTTCAAATTCTGCCTGACCAGACAAAACATCACGCGGAAGGTTTAACTGAACGGGCCCACGGCGAGGTGCCAATGCCGTTCTAAAAGCTTCTCTGAAAAGCTCTGGCACACGGTCGGCAGAAGGAGCCGTCCACGTCTTTTTAGTTACAGGCGTAAACAGTGATTGTTGATCGACTTCCTGAAAAGCATCACGGTATACATGACCTGATGACAAGGCGCCAGCGATTGAAACAACTGGCGAGAAGGCAGCTTTTGCCTGACTCAAGCCTGTTACCAAATTTGTTGCGCCTGGGCCATTTTGGCCTGCCAAGATAACACCTGCCTCACCAGAAGCACGCGCATAACCATCGGCCATGTGGGTGCCAGTACGTTCATCATGCACACCGATAAAGTTTATACTTTCGGCATCATAAAGCGCATCGAACATTTCCATGGTTGCCGAGCCAATTAGACCAAATACATGTTTTGTATCTTCAGCTTTCAAAGCTTCAATAGCGGCTTGACCACCAGACATTAAAGTTGTCATGAGTGTGCCCTTTCAAGGAATTCTAGTATTGGATTTGTGAACGCAGTGGGTTCTTCCATTAAACCCAAATGCTGCAATTCTGGAATGATAATTGTTTTCGAACCTGCAATTTCATTTGCGATATCATGGCTCATTTTTGGCGTGCTGCCTGTGTCGTTTTCGCAAGTGATCACCAGTGTCGGCGCAATGATCGGCGTTGATGGAGCGATGAGTTCGGGAACACCATTTGCCAAAACCCAGGCAGCTTGTGCGTAGCTTTCCGGATCAACAATCTTGCGCCATGCCATCACTTTTTCTGCACCATCTCCCGCTTCAAGAAATTCAGGTGTGAACCACCGCTTCAAGGCGCTTTCCATGGTAGACATGGCACC
>CALAIO010000343.1 GCA_937923355.1 uncultured Rhizobiaceae group bacterium
TAAAGAGAGCAATGCAGGTGCAAAAAGCCAGACGCTAAAAAATTATTTAAAACGAATGTATGAACTTGAGGCCGATGTTTACGAAGTAATCGTGCCCGAAGGACATGAGTGCGAAGGGCAGACCTTTGATGATATTATGAAACGGGATCACATCTATATCATCGGATCTTTTCATAAAGGTCAGCGCTGGTTTGCGCCTGTTATTCAAACCAAAATTACAACGCCGTGCCGCTTGGCCATATTGGGCGGCAAAGAAGACGTTATGGCGATGGCCAAGGTTGAAGGATTTAAAGTCCTGAAGTCTTTGGAAGTTTTTGCCGAAGATTATGCACCAACCAAATCAGGTGTGGCAGAGGTGGTTATTCCGCCAGACTCGTCATTAATCGGGAAGTGCGCGCATGATGTTGTTTTCCGCAAACGCTATGGCGCAAGTCTTCTTGGTATTCACCGTTTTGGCGAAACCTTGAGTTATGTCGAAACAGAAAACCATGTTTCAACACCCGTTGGCGAAGTGCCGCTGCATCAAGGAGATACGCTGGCTATTCATTCAACTTGGGAAGCGCTGACAAGACTTTCCAGAGACCGGGATTTCGTTGTGGTGACGTCAGATTTCCCACGTGATGAACTGCGCCCCAAGAAGGTTTGGTGGGCGTTATTCTTCTTTCTTGTCGCACTGGGGCTAATTCTGTTTTCAGAAGTCTTGCTCTCCCTATGCCTACTTGTGGGCGCAGTGGGCATGATTATGACCAAGGTTCTGGATATTGAAGAAGCTTACAAGGCAGTGAGTTGGAGTACGGTGTTTCTGCTTGCAAGTTTGATTCCGCTTGGCCAGGCGGTGCAATCGACAGGGACAGCCGAATGGATTGCGCAACAAATTCTGAATGTAATGCAAGGGGTTCCTGTTTGGGGCTTGCAGGTTGGGGTAGCTATATTGTCTACCATCTTCACGCTCATCATGTCGAATGTTGGGGCTACTGTGCTGCTTGTGCCTCTTGCCGTGTCAATTGCAGTTGCGTCTGGTGGTGATCCTGCTGTCTTTGCAATGACGGTTGCGATTTCGACATCAAATTCATTCTTGATACCGACACACCAGGTTAACGCATTGATCATGGGCCCTGCAGGTTATCGCGTGGTCGACTTTATGCGTACAGGTGGTATTATGACCATTCTGTTTTTGATCGTATCGCTCACGATGATGAATTGGGTCTTTTAACCCATCAAGTCCTTGCGGCGTTGTTTAAACGCTTCATGACTTTCGTTTGTGCCATCGTGAAAAGAACCGAACGCCTTGTCCCACGGGACTTCCAGATTTCCATAGTTACATTCAAAATAGCGATGGTGCATTTGGTGGTGGAAGCGTCCGAGATCAAGGCGCGACTTATCCTTGATTACCAAGCTTTCAAAACCAGTATGTGATGTCGCTGCTGTTAGAGCTTGGTGCATCAAGTGGAAGAAGATGTGAATTGGATGTGCCGCTATCACTACATGAATGAGAACAGATGAAAAGAACAATACGGTCTCAATCGGGTGCATGGATAGACCTGACCATGGGCCAACGTTTGTGTTTCTATGATGAAGTGCATGGGCGATTTTATACATTGGTGGCCAATGTAAAAAGCGATGTATCCAGTAAAAATGAAATGAAATCCAAAGCGGGGTCAGAAAGATAATGGCTGCAAACCAGATTGGATTATCTGACCATAGTAGTGTCGGAATGTATCCGTTGGCAATTGCCCATAGCATGCCGACTTCATAGATTGTCCAAAGGGTGACGCCACTTGCCAAGGTCCAGAAAATATTGTCATGAAGCTGGTTGTTAAAGGTAAAGCTTTTGCCTTTCATCGGCATGTCGCGAGAATCAAACTTTAAATGGTCATCTTGTTTTTTTCCTGAATGGAAAAACCAGTGTAATCCACCTGCGACCAGACACATCAATATGATGTTGCGAATGTAAATGAAACTAATCCAGCCTGCTTCCAGCGTTTGGGTCGTTTCCAGTGATGGCGAGGCATAAAACCAAATCAAACAGGCGAGCGCAAGAAGGATAATGTTTTCACCAATTGCAAACCAACTGCCTGCTAGCCATTTTAAAGCTTTTGCAGGTTTTGGAGGCCAGCTGAAAAGGGGAGAAGTCTGTACAGGCACATCTGGCATATAGTGCCATTGTTTTTCAAATCCGGTTTTGGTTTGTGTTGGCTCTACGCTCATGTTCTACATCCCTATGTTGGCATGTAGACTAATCCCGGATTGATTTAACAGGCAAGTGATTATTGAAGCGGCAGGCCTTTTGCCAACCAGCCAGAACCTTCTGGCGAGCCGAGCATGCCTTCTTTTACATTGTAGACATTTGTGTAGCCATTCTTTTCAAGCAGGTTGATCATGCGAGTTGAGCGATTTCCACGCGCACAGATGAGCGCAACAGGTGCAGCTTTGTCGCCGCCCGTTAATGCGGCAATACGATCCAGAAAACCGTCTTTGTGCATGGTTATCTTTGAGGCATGTTTTGCAACGCCAGTTTGTTTCCACTCAGATGGGCGACGAATATCGACCAAATATAATTGCCCTGCCTTGGACTGGTTATGCGCTTTGGAAACGGACATAAATTCTGCTGCCATAGAGGATGTGATGCTCATTACGCTAAAAAGAAATGCGGTTGCCAATGCTGCCAGTAGTCTCATGATTTTGTCCGTTTTTTATCTTGTTTATTGTCTACAATAATTCAGCATGCCTATTTGATGAAATCAATAAATCTTGATTGCTGCCGCAAAGCGTTCAGGTTTCTTTCAGTCCCCTTTGATTATTAACGAATGTAAGGGCTTTTATTATAAACTAAAGCGAATCAGTTTTTAAGGTGAGGAGAACTCTTGTGAGCAGATTAAGTCATATGAAAAAGGTTTTAACGGCCACAACCATTGTACTAGCCTTGTCCGTACCTTCCTTAAAAGCTGCCAATGTTTCTGATTTTCTGTCACACGAGGCGGTTAGCTGGAATAACACGGTAATCAATATTTCCCCGATTGCTGATTTTTATGTCTCACGTTCAGGCGAGGGCATTTGGACGACTTCAGAAGGGATGACACCTGCTGGAAAAGAACTTGTTAAACTGATTTCACAAGCAGACATTGATGGCCTTGAAGCAAAAGATTATATGAGCGCATTGCCGGCAGATTTGGACAATCAGGTGCCCGATGCCTATGTGGGGATCGAGCTTTATCTAAGTCAGGCTTTCATTGCGTTTGGCAGGGATTTATATGCCGGTCGTACAACGCCATCGGTGAGCGATCCGGAAATCGTTATAAAACGCAAAGAAGTTAATCCAACGGCTTGGCTTGAGGGTGTCGCTAGTGAAGGGCCAAGGTCTTTTTACGCAAAACTCCGCCCGTCGCATCCGCAATATGCGCAGCTTAGGCAAATGCTGGTAGGTTATAGAAATCTCTCACGCTTTGGCGGTTGGGATCCGGTCAGCAAGGGACCAACGCTTAAACCTGGAATGATAGATGCACGTGTTGTCGAGATGCGCAATAATCTGATTGGACGGGGTTATAGCGGGTTAAATTCTTCTACGCCTGATGTTTATGATGACGGGTTAAAAGAAGTTGTGATGCACTTTCAAAAGCGTCACGGATTGGATGTAGATGGTGTTGCAGGGCCTGCAACCATCAAGGCCATGAGCCATTCGGTTGACTATCGTATCAAGCAGATTGTCACCAATATGGAACGCTGGCGCTGGTTGCCGCGTGAACTTGGCAACAAGCATGTATTTGTCAATCAGGCGGCTTTTCAGCTTCACATTCGTGAAGGGGATAAAGTGACCGACAGGCGCAAAGTCATCGTAGGTAAAGAGTTTCACAAAACGCCAATGTTTTCTGATCGCATTAGATATGCTGAGTTTAATCCAACTTGGACGGTGCCGCCTTCAATTGCGGGACGGGCAATTTTACCCAAGTTGAAACAAAACCCTGGTTATCTGGCAGCCAATGATTATCAGTTATATACAAGTTGGAAAGCGGGAGCGCCTGCGATGAGCCCGGCAACGGTAAACTGGAGTTCTGTAAATCCAAAACGCTTCCCGTACCGTATTGTGCAAAAGCCAGGTAAGAAAAACGCATTGGGGCAGGTGAAGTTCATGTTTCCGAACAAACATGCGGTTTACTTGCATGACACATCGCATCGTGAGCTTTTTGCAAAGTCTCGTCGCGCCTATTCATCAGGATGTATTCGCGTTCACAAGCCGATGGAATTTGCAGAAAAATTGTTTAGCTCAAGTGGCGTTTCGCGCGGGAAAATTAACAGCATTCTGGACAGTAAAAAGACAACGCGCGTTAATCTGAAAAAAGCCGTGCCGGTTCATCTTGCTTATTTCACTGTTTGGGTGAATGAAGAAGGTATTCCAAGTTTTTACGAGGATATCTACGAGCGTGACAAGCTGGTAAGTAATATTTTGTTTGGCGAGGTTTAGAGGCCAACATCTTCGTGGCGGGGAACATTTAGCTCAGTTGCTTCTTATGTTTTTGAAATTATAATTAGGGTATTCCCATGAAAGCATATTTAGTTCTACTCGCGGCGCTCACATTTGCGATTGCACCATTTTTCTCGCCTGAGTTTGGTGGCATTCCGCCAGAAATTTATCCAATCCCGCAAGACAGGCCTCCGGTTCAACCGGCTGGATGGGCGTTTGCGATTTGGGGTGTGATTTATCTTTGGCTGATTGTTCATGCTGCATGGGGTGCATTTAAAGAGCGTGATGAACTTCAGTGGGATGCGGGTCGTGTTGCACTATTTATTTCACTAGCGGTTGGAACCTTCTGGCTGCCTGTCGCGCTGGTTTCTCCGATTTGGGCAACGGTGCTGATCTGGGTAATGCTTGTCTCTGCAATCGCTTCCTTACGAGTAACGCAATACGCTGAACCCAATTGGGCATCAAACTGGCCAGTTGCCCTCTATGCAGGTTGGTTGACGGCAGCATCGTTTGTTTCAATTGGATTGATTTTGGCAGGCTATGGATTTTTATCGCAAGTGCCTGCCGCAATCGTAGCGCTCGTTTTAGCTTTGTGTTTTGCACTCTATCACCAGAAGAAACTTCGTCACTGGACGTATGGTACCGCTGTTTCGTGGGGCTTTACTGGCATTGCCGTTGCAAACCTTGAAAGCCAAATGCTGGTTTCGGTTTTGGCGTTTATCGCGGTTGCGTCCGTGTTGGGTATGACGCTTTACACACAAAAAAACCGCGCTGAAAGCTGATTGCACCGAGGGCATTATCAGGCTATCTCTGACATGAATTAGTCAGGATTTTTTTATGCCCCGCGCACTTATGTTTCAAGGTACAGGCTCTGATGTTGGCAAGACAGTTCTTGTCGCAGGGCTTTGTCGTGCCGCTAAACGCCGTGGCATTAAAGTGGTGCCGTTTAAACCACAGAACATGTCAAACAATGCAGCCGTAGCAAAAGCAGATAGTGGTGAGGGCGAGATTGGTCGCGGGCAATGGTTGCAGGCGCTTGCTTGTGGGGTTGAGCCGACCGTTCACATGAACCCGGTATTGCTCAAGCCGCAAAACCAAATTGGTTCTCAGGTCGTCGTGCAAGGTAAGGTCTGGGGTAATGCCAAGGCGCGTGAATATCTTGCGATGAAACCCAAGCTATTAGAATCGGTTATGGAAAGTTTCTCACGTGTTGGAGAAGAGGCTGACTTGATTTTGGTTGAGGGCGCTGGTTCGCCTGCGGAGATAAATCTACGAGCAGGCGACATTGCAAACATGGGCTTTGCCAGTGAAGCGAATGTGCCAGTGGTGCTGATCGGCGATATTGACCGCGGCGGCGTAATTGCTTCCATCGTTGGTACGCATACGATTTTGCCGCCAGAAGATCGTGACATGATTGTAGGTTATCTGATCAATAAGTTTCGTGGAGATATTTCGCTCTTTGATGACGGGTTGAAATCCATCACTGATTTTACGGATTGGAAGTCCTTCGGCATTTTGCCATGGGTTGATGCGATTAAAAGACTGCCTGCGGAAGACAGTGTCGCGCTCGATAAGATGAGCAAGCAGGCGCAAGAGGGTTTCAAAATTGTTGTGCCTGCCATGGGCAAGATTGCTAATTTTGATGATCTTGATCCGCTACGGGCAGAAGAGGGTGTGGCACTTCAGTTTATTAGAAAGGGCGATGCCTTTCCGAATGATGCGGATATGATTGTTCTGCCCGGTTCAAAGTCCACCATTGCCGATATGCAAGAGCTGCGTGCCAATGGATGGGAAGCGCCGATTAAAGATTTTGCTGCAAAAGGTGGAACGATTATTGGTATTTGTGGCGGTTATCAGGTTTTGGGCAAATCAATCAAAGACCCGTTAGGGCTTGAAGGGGATGTGCGCGAGATTGAAGGACTTGGCCTGCTTGATATTGAAACAAAATTGATACCTGAAAAGACTGTCAAGAATTCTAAACCAAATTCGATAGAGCATGATCTTCCTTTAGACGGATATGAAATTCACATGGGGCAAACCAGTGGCGAAGACTGCTCACGCCCGATGATTGATTTTGGCGACCACAAAGATGGCGCGATCAACCCCCAAGGCAATGTGCGCGGCTGTTACCTGCACGGCCTATTCGGAAGTGATGCTTATCGCAAGGTGCTCTTAAAATCTGCTGGTTTCGTTGGTGGCGGTCATATTTCCTATATGGAAACGGTAGAGCAGGCACTGGACGAACTGGCAGAAGAAATGGAGCTATGGCTTGATGTGGATGGGTTGCTTCAAAATGCGCAGGAAGTTTAGCAAACAAGCTTTTAATTTCATTTGACCGAAAGATACGTTTCCCGATAAACCTTAGGGCAACAGGAGGCATTCCACCATGACAGCAGAAACCACATTCATTTTGGGCGGGGCGCGTTCGGGCAAGAGTAAGTTTGCTGAGGGGCTTGTTTTGAAATCAGGTCTCAAGCCGATTTATATTGCGACGGGTCGGGCGTTGGATGATGAAATGGTCAGCCGTGTGGAGACGCACCAAGGACGACGCGGTGATGAATGGACGACGGTTGAAGAACCGCTTGCGCTGGTCGATGCGCTTCGTCAGGCTTCTCACCCTAAACGCATGATTTTGGTGGATTGTCTGACGCTTTGGATTACCAATCTGATGATGGCGGAAGCCAATGCCATTCATGAATGTGCGGGGCTTGTGCAGTTTTTGCAGGAAGAAGCTAGTGTGCCGATCGTGATTGTCTCAAATGAGACAGGGATGGGCGTTACGCCTATGAATAAAATGGCGCGAGAATTTAATGATATTGCAGGTTCAGTACATCAAGAGATTGCAAGTGTATGTGACGCTGCTTATCTGGTAACTGCTGGCCTTCCTCAACGTTTAAAGTGAGTTTAAAAACATGGACGCTCAAAAAATCCCTGCAACGGTTATTACCGGCTTTTTAGGTGCTGGTAAAACAACCATCATCCGCAACATGTTGGCAACTGCCAATGGCAAACGCATCGCGCTGATTATCAATGAATTTGGTGATCTGGGGGTTGATGGCGACATTCTTGCTGGCTGTGGCGATGAGACTTGTAGCGAAGATGATATTGTTGAACTGAACAATGGTTGTATTTGTTGTACAGTTGCAGATGATTTTGTGCCGACCATGCAAAAGCTTTTGGAACGTGAAAACAGACCGGATCACATTGTGATTGAAACATCAGGCCTTGCATTGCCACAACCACTGGTGAATGCGTTTAACTGGCCAGAAATTCGCGAGCAGGTAACCGTCGATGGTGTGGTAACGGTGGTGGACAGTCGCGCACTAGCTGATGGTCGCTTTGCCCATGATCACGATAAGCTC
>CALAIO010000344.1 GCA_937923355.1 uncultured Rhizobiaceae group bacterium
CGACAACCGCCGATGAAACCAACGACAATGCCGATCCGTCCAATCCATCATAGGGGCACAACTTACCCTAAATTGTTCATTCTTTATAATATTATTGCTCATAAATGTCAATATAATAGTTAAACACCTAAATATTATTTATTTTAGGCATAATATACTTTTCAAAAGTAACAACTCAATCAAATCTGAAATTATATGCAATTCCCCAAATAACAAGTTCTTTATGACTCATGGAAAAAGCCCAAAAGAGATAGATGAAAGAAATCAAGAATTACGATCTCTATCTATGCCTTAAACCAATGTCGACATGCACTAGCATGGCGCCCGCGTCCGTTACGCCGTTTGACCAGCTAATTTTCATATCAGGCTAAATTTGGACGACTGGCAAGATCAGTGCGATTGCGTAAGATTCTGCGCTCCACGAGAAGCAATAGCTGCAACAATCATCAGCACGACCGCAATTACCCCATATACCAGTAAGACAAAGGCACGCGTCGATAATAAATGCATCTGCCATGTTAGATTCTCTTGGTTTTCTAATTCGCAAATTGTTGCTTAAGTCAAAGCTTTGATGGTTTCGTCAGAGCAACCGACTGATTTCAGTAAACTCGCCGTGTCTGCGCCTCGCTTAGGAATGGGCGCAGGAAAATCTGGGCTCTTACCATCAAATCTCGGAGCGGGGTGCGGATGCAAAAAACTGCCAGATTTAACGTGGCTATTCCGCGCCTTGTTATGTGGGTGTTCTTGCGCTTCTTCCATATTCAGCACAGGTGATACGCAGGCATCCGTACCATCGAACAAACAAGCCCACTCATCGCGAGTTTTCGAAGAAAACACTCTCTCTAGCAATTCATGCTGCCTTGGCCAAAGCGATTTGTTGTTTTGATTGCCGTAGTCGTCCGGCGATATCCCCGTAATCTCCAGCATCAGAGCGAAGAATTGAGGTTCGATACACCCAACCGCCAAATATTTCTTATCGGAGGTTTCATAGCAGCGATAAAACGGCGCGCCGCCATCCAATAGGTTATCCTCGCGCTCTGTTGTCCATTGCCCGAAAGCTTTCAAGGAATGAATGATACCCAGCATAGAAGAGACACCATCAATAATGGCTACGTCGACAACTTCGCCCTTGCCAGTGGTCTTCGCTTTCAGCATTGAGGCGATAATACCCATTGCAAGGAACATGGATCCGCCTCCGTAATCCCCGACCAGATTAAGCGGCGGCGGCGGCGCTTCGTTCCGCTTCCCAACCGAGCCGAGAAAGCCCGTGATTGCCAGGTAGTTGATGTCATGACCCGCCATTTTCGACCAAGGGCCCTCCTGCCCCCAACCCGTCATGCGCCCATAGACCAGCTTTGGATTTCTTTTCAGGCAAACATCCGGCCCAATACCGAGCCGCTCCGCCACACCCGGGCGATAGCCCTCGGTAAGAACATCTGCTGTTTCAACAAGCTTTAAAAGTGCCTCAACAGCTTCGGGCTTTCGCAAATCAAGTGTGATTGATTTCTTGCCGCGCCCATCAATGGAGTAAGGCCCCGCGCCCGGCCGATCAACAATAATGACCTCAGCACCCATATCCGCTAACAAATGCGCGCAATAAGGCCCAGGCCCAATTCCGGCTAATTCAATAACGCGGCAACCGGCGAGAGGGCCTGTCTGATTCACTGTAGTCACAATCTGTGCTTCCTATATTTGGATATAACTTTACGATCATAAAACATTTTCATTTGCCACATAAACTGTCCAGATGTGTATGTGTCATGGCTTGATCTAAAGATGCATAACAGAATGAAATGATATCGGGCAAGGTTTCTAAGTGCAATTGGCGCGCGATCAATCTCGTCTGCAGAGCGGCTGACAAGGCTATGCTATCCCATGGCGATATTGCTTTGAGCCTATCTATAGCCACCATTGACGCTACCGGATGGCCGAAGACTCGTAGGAAATTCAAATGCATAAAATCACTAGCTTCCTCTTTGAACTGTTGGAATGGGTTTAAGGTTTCAAACACGCCCCAACTTACACAAGCCAATTGTCATAAATATATACAATATTGACATTTTGGCATAAAGGGCATATATAGCTCCCCGAAGGAGCCTATTATGCAGTTTCGACAAGTCCATAGCGGAAAGCGGGCAGTCGCCCTACCCCAAGGCGCGTTTCAGATTACAGATGCTGAAGCGGAAGCGGGCGCACGCTTTGCTGTTAAGGTGTTTGAGCTTTGGGGCCTGAACGATACAGAGAGCTGTGTTCTACTAGGCGGTCTCGGCTCCCGCACCTATGCCCGTTGGAAGAAAGGCCAGATTGGCCCTATGGATATGGACCGAAAGATGCGCCTGTCCATTATAGCCGGTATTCACAAAGGGCTAAAATACCTCTTCACCGAAAAGCAGCGCGGCTATGACTGGATCAAAAAGCCCAACGCCCATTTTGATGGCGCGCGTCCTTTAGACATTTTGCTGAATGCTCGTATGACAGACCTCATGGCGATAAGAGATTATCTCGACGCTATCCGTGGCTAGGCTGCTCTTAAAAACAAAACACGTGAGATGGGCGAAAGCTTACCGTATCATCTCGTCCATCTTCCCGCCTATTGATTTATTTGAAGACACGTCCGACCCCGAGGATTGGAAACTTCTGGCCTCGCTTGAGGCCAAGAGCAATCCGCGCATCGTTGAGGTTATTGGCCAACTTTCCCTTGTCCCGCATGAACGGCGTGTTACCGGCCCCGGAGCCTCTTATGTAATGGCACCCTTCACACACGTCAGCCCAAATTGGGCGGGTCGGTTTCACGACGGCACCTTTGGCGCTTACTATGCAGCGAAGAGAGCCGAGACGGCTCTGGCAGAGACTATGCACCATCGCTCGGAGATTTATCGCGCGAGTAAAGAGGCACCTGGATGGTTCTCTCAATACCGCGAACTCGTTGGAAAGGTCGACCACAGCTTCCACGACCTTACAGAGCATAAAGATCATGCAGATTGCCTGGCACAGGATGACTATGTCGCCTCCCAAACACTCGCACGTGACCTTCGCCAAAACGGCTCATCTGGTATTTTGTACCCAAGCGTCAGGCATGAAGGCAGTTTATGCCTCGCCGCTTTCTGGCCTGATATCATTGGGATACCCGTGCAGGGTCGGCATTTTGCCTATCACTTTAATGGCGAGTTCATTGATATGTATAGAGACCAAACGAGCGGCGAAGTGTTCAAAATCATACGATAATCTGACCTCATTTGAGATCATTACACATCACTCAAATTACTCTCAAATATATTGTAAATTACCTGCGACAGACGTTTGATAAACTAGGCACCGATAATCGCGTTAGCGCCACAGTAAGCGCACTAGCGATAGGCGAAATCACATAGTAAAAAAATTAATCTAAGCATGACTATTTCATTCGGGCTCGAACCTTCTAATCAACTAGTGCTCTGAGAACCGCTTGCGGTTCTTTATCCATAACCTTTAGAAGAGCACGCGCGGCACCAGAGGGTTGGCGCTGTCCCTGCTCTCACTTCGTGTAACCGGACACACTTGTACCTAGGATGAGAGCCATCTGCTCTTGCGTTAATCCTAGTTTAGACCGGATAGCCTTTGCATCAATACTTTCAATATCGACGGTATGAACAATGGTGCCATTATCACCCCCGCGAGCATGCCCAAGAGCTTCCTGCATGGACTGGATCAATTCATCTCCAAATGTACTCATGTCTCACTCCTATATTGCACTTTAATAGCTTCAGCGAATGCAGACACTGCTTTCGCTTCGTTTGGTATCAAATTCACACTTTGATTTTTGACATAAATCAAAAGCGCATAGATGGGTGCGTCTTCATTAAAGACATAATATATTACTCTATTTATTTTCCAGAAGTTTTGCCAATTTAGCATCAAAAAAACGATTGGCCCAAAGAGTAAGTGCTTCTGCCTCAACCGGCCGTAGAAAGCGGCGGACATCTTGTTTGGCATATTCCCAATCAATTTCACTGATACGCTTAGCCATTATTTGTTCAAGCCAATCCCTATCAACGCTAAGGTTATCATCACCAGACCACGGCCCAAACTGTCGCAATGCGGCTTCGAGATGATTTAGGTTTGGAAATACGCCTTGAGCAACGTACCAAGAGAAATCATACCAGTCCCTACCCTTTACATACTCACGGCACAATAGGGCATGAATCTTGAGCGCAAAATTAGAAGGTAAATCTTGATGGCGAACTTCATGGTCTACCGGAAAATCCAGAAAGCTAAAAGCGTCGATTGAATACTCAGGAGGCTGAACATCAATTTCTAGTTTGATTTTCATCCTTTTCCGCGCGTCAGTTCGACCAAAAGATAAGTCTAACTGATTAGCAATAGAGTTGTCTTTAATCACGGCATTTCGGATACGTTTGTCCATTTGAGCTTTGGAGATAATTTCTGGGCTCAGGCCATACTCTTCAAACGTGGCTGTCAGCACTTTCAAATACGGGGCCCAATCAAAATTGGGGTCTGGCTTAAGGAGCATGAAGTCGAGGTCTTCGGAAAATCGAGGCAACCTGTGAAGAATACGCAGACTCGTCCCCCCTTGAAAAACCGCAACATCGAAAAATTTTGCACGCCAAAGCCCGTAAAGCGTAATCTCTTGGATCACTTCTTTCGTTGCGTTTTCTTCCTCAATGGCGTTTGCCATCTGATATTTTGTGAGTCGGGATTGAATAATTTCGTTCATGCCGCACCTTTTTAAGTTTTCGATGAACCGATAGACCTTAGTTCAAAAATGGCGGCTTCAAATTCGGCAAGAAACTGGTTAGCGGCTTTGTGTTTATAAACCGCTTTTAGGAGGTCGAAATCCTGACGACTGAGTTCCATTAGGTGAGCGAGCTCAATACGCAATCCCGTTTCAACCCAACTGATCCCTGCCCATACCTGCTTGCGATAAGCAATGATGTCCATAAGCGCCCTAAGGGGTGATGCAATAATCGCGGGTTGATTACTCAAGACGTGACGCTCTACGCCTAAAAGGAATCCTGATTTATGAAGCGCCAAAGGGTTAAATTCAAATCGCCCAAAATGTTTATGCACGACCTCTTTTGACTTTCGCCCAGGCGCGATGCTCACAATCGTATAAACGGCTTCCGGAATCCATCCATGAAAGGCTAACGCTGTTTCCATTGAGATGTAGCTACCGACCACTTGGGCCTGCGCCAGAGCATAGGGGTGGACAGATTTTGTCCTATGGTCTTCTGAAAGCACATAATGCCCTCTCTTAACCCGAATAAGATCACCCGATTTCAATGCCCGTTTCACCTGCCCGTAACGCCGATCATCACTACCGCCCAAAATACGCGCCAGTTGTTTGTCATTTAAGATGCGGTCTGCATATCCTGCGTTTCTAACAAGTGAAATCAGAGTTCCCATAAATTTCTCTATACTGTCATATTATGACAGTTACAAGTATTTTTTATTCGCATTTTTGATCAATAACCAAGCCCTGAATACGCCCCTGATTTACACCAAAATACACCTAATTTGCACCCCAAAACTTTTTCGCACTGCACACAAATTGCACACGCGAACGCCTAAGCTATTGATTTCATTAGATAGTCACCCCAATCCATCATGGGGGCGCAAGTAACCTTAAATTGTTGATTTTTTTAATATTATTGCTCATAATGTCGATATGAATGATTGCTCAATATTTAATGTTGATAATGAGAATTATTTTACTTTTCAAAAGTAAGTTTTACCATTCCCAAAACTATACCCAATTATATGAACATCAAGTTTTATGTTAACTGCATAAAGCGCGAAAAATCATAGCTGTTTCCCTCCGTTCAAAAGGAAATTAATGCAAAGCCTAAGCTTGCTAAACTTAAACCACTTAAAAGGAGCATATTAGAAAATGCTCGCTACAAAGATAATTACGAATTAATCTTGAATGGCCTTCCCAATCAGCAGACCATATTCTGCTGTATCATCACCGCAGAGTTTTTGGCACGTCGAACTTTGTTGAACTTTCCCGACTTTATTTGTTTCAACAGTTGAAGCTGAATAGATGCAACCGTACTCATCGTGACGCCTTTTGAAACATCAATATTATTTTGTGCAAGCGACTGTGCAAATACATCATCTTCTAAACATTGTTTTATTGCCATTTCTAGCGCGGCTTGATCAAGGGGTTTAAAGTTGAAGCCTTTCAGGCCTTCGCGCTCGGTAACGTCAATGAAGTCCCCCATCATAGGATATGCGGCGGGTGTTCCATAAATTGCGGCTTGATGCAGGACACCTGAACTGCCCGTCGTGCTATCATAGTCAAAAATGGCAAGTTTTGCTTGAGTAAAAAAATTGGCAACGTCTTCTTCAGCCACATAACCATGGAAAACAATATTTTTATCTCTTTGGTGCTCCGCTGCCAGCTCTTCTAAATAACCCGGCATAGCGGGGTGATCACTGCCGCCAATAACCAACTTTATTTTCTGCTCTTCACCCAAAGAGGCATTCAAGTTCTGGATAGCTCCTATCGTCCGCTCCAGGCGTTTATAGGTCCCGAATTTTCCCATCGTCACAACAATTCGTGACCGATCTTCGAGCTGTGAAACATCCTGTTCAGATGCGGATGGGAATGAACCGTGCGGCACCATAAAGGCGTTCTTCGCTTTGTATTTTTCTTTTAAAATATCCCAAAAACTATCCAGGGTTACAGTCATAAAACCAGACATCAACATGGTCTTGGTGACGAAATAGCTCGCGGCGCTTACGAGCTTTTGACGAAGCGGACTTTTTGCGAGATTTGTCTTAGCTAAATCCACGGCCTCGACAAGGTTATGCATGATGACACCAGAAGGCATTGATAGTTTCTGAGAAAGAGCGGGCGTTAGCAGGCCCAATGCCGCAGGAATTTCGCTATCGCCAAAGGAAGCCGTTTGCAAATTGTAAAGCGCCCCCTCAGCCTTGGAGGACTTCAAGGCTTTGAGAATATGAAGACCTGCAAATGGGCTATTAAACCGCCATACGCGCCTCACATCCACTTTTGGACCGAGATCAAGTTCGGTAGCATCTCCATCGTATCTATCCGCTATGACGATGATTTTCTCAATATCATTTCGTGCCGCAAAGGCATTGACCAGGTGAAATCCATATTCATTTAATGAGCCTGCACTTGGCGGAAAGGCGGTAACAATTGCGATAGTTTTCATGATAGTCTCCATAGTTTCCTAGAATTTCTAATTTTGCGTCGTACTTGATTTTTTGATTTTTGCGTGCGTAAGCTCGAGTGATGAGCGCGCTCCAAAGGATTTTAAAATATGTGCGGCAGGTCTGAGCGAACCATCTGGCCTTACAAGACCAAAGTGTCTTTGCTGCGCTTGACGCCAAGGCAGAGGCCCCACGACTTCTTTGCCCACATGGCCGAAGTCGTTTAAGGTCCAAACGAATACGCCATCTGCGCGTTCGGCTTGGCTAAGCTGGTTTTGCAAACGAGAGGCCTGCGCAGTTTCAGTATAACCTTTAACAAAAGGCGGATGCCATATCGTTGAGCCTAACTCGGTTATCATGACGGGTTTATCACCCACCTGCTCAATAACCTCATTCAATCTCTGGCCGAAGGACTCCGGGTTTTGATATTCGTGATAGGTGATAATATCGAAAACATCACTCAAGCGGGCCGCATTTTCAGCTTTCGACCACCCTGTCGTAACAACAAGGTTTGAGTAGTTCGACTGGATATGGCGGGCCATGACTGTCAACCACGCTTCTACCAGCCCCTCGCCCCAATTTTCAAAATCTAAATCGGGCTGATTTTTAAGATCAACACCCATAACAGCTTTGTGCGCGGCAAGATTGTCAAGAATATAATCAATATGAGCGATATCAACGTTCCAATTCGACAAAGCATAATCGGGCCGCAGGTCAAATAGGGTCAAAAGAACTTGAATGTCATTTTCTTGGCAAAGATCCAAAAATGTTTGGAGCTTTTCAAGCGCATCTTCACGCGTCTCGATATTATCAAAATAATCATGAGTCAGAAAAATTCGCAGAGAATTTACATTGAGACGCTTAGCCTTTTCTATGTCGAATTTGATCTCATCAATTGGGAACTCAACCCAAAAATCTCGCCAACTTGCTGAGGCGGGGTAATAATTCAAACCTACAAATCCATCAGAAAATTGAGCAGCGAAATTTCTATCATGGCTCGCATTTAGGTTCGGCGTTTTAGCAATTATTTTGGTTCCGTTTTGAATCCATCCCGCTTGTGTTTGATAGAAACTTAGAATGCGCGTTTCATCGAAAATACTAGCAAGGGTTATTTTTGACGGATCAGAATGGAGGTCAAAATCTATGCGAACACTTGTCTCTTTCACATTCACGACGCGGGTATCATCATTCAAATGGTCTTCAGACAAACTCCGGTTAAGGCGAATAGATTTTGTGCAGTCCTCTTGTTCAATTCTGCATACATCATAAAGAGATGTTGAAAGAGCTTGCCCTGTTAAAATGTTATCAAGTCCATACGGTGAGACTGGATTATCTGATCGCGTTATAATTTTTGCGATTTTCAGTCTGTCTTGCTCAGGTAATTTCAACGCAGAAGATTTCCAGACCTTTTCATAATTAACTTCAAGTTTCGTCAAATGGTCATGCAAATAATCATTCTGCGCCTGAGGCGCTTCAATAAGGGTTGAGAGCGTTGCAGCTAGGGCGACGCCCGCAAGTAACACGCTCATCGTCAGAGGGAGGCGCTTTTTTATATGGGTTTTGAATTTAGACACAGCTCTAAGCCCTTTCAGAATAGCAAAAGGCAGACAGATCAGAGGATGAAAACTGAACCGTCTTTAAAAGGGCACGGAGTGTAAGTTCACCTGAATATGAGGAAGGACATTTCACTTCTAAATCGAGCCGCCCATTCAGGAGTTGAGCGTTTTGACTTTTAATGAGTCCGCTCTCATCATTCCATTGAAGCGCCAATAGGGTTTGATCTGAAACCGTATTCCCGTAAGCGTCCGTGATTTGGCCGGAAGACAAGATAAGCTGTAAAGGTTGGACGCTGGGCTTAATTTTTAAAAACAGCTTCTGTGGTGGACCCGGCACGACAGACACTAAAGTATCTTGCGACACCTGACCTGCAACCTTAGCCGAAAATTTCATGATGCCTGAACGGTCTTGAGCCGCGATATTGAATGATAGCAACCCGTGAACGGCGTTACCTAGTAATGTTTTGACCTCGCCATCGGCTGAATAGGTAAGTTCAACCTTTTCAGTTCCGGACATGTGACCCGCACTCGGAGAAATCTGAACTGTTACGGCAATAGTCTCACGCGGCGAAAGCGATTGCGGGCCCGCGAAAACAGTGACAGCACTGCTGTCCAAAGCTTTGGCGTACTCGGCTGGAATTAAAACCATTAGTCCCGCGGCTAGGCTTAAACATATATATTTGTTCAATCGATGCATAACTCTTTCTCTGCGAAGTTGCCTAGAAATAGTTGCAATGCCTATGCCGTGAAAAACCCCATGTTTTTGGCAGAAAACCTATTTATTTGCGAAATGATATTTGCGAAATGCAAAGTCGATTTCTGATTTGCAAATAAAACAGGCCAAAAAGGGCCTGAATTAGCGGCCCATCTTTTGCGTAGATAACTCCAAGAAATTGGAGATAAATATGACCTATCTAGATACGAAATCTTTGAAATTATCCTCGCCTGAGTATAAATATGACAGGACAACAATCGTTATACCCTGCTATAATGAGTCGAACCGCTTGCATCTCGAGATGTTTCTTAACTTCGCTCGCAAACATCCGAATATTTCATTTGTCTTTATAGATGACGGATCAAAAGACCTCACAATCAACCTATTGTGCGGCGCGATGGCAGCTCTGCCAAAACAGATTGATGTCTTAATGATGAAGCGCAACGCCGGTAAAGCAGAAGCGGTTCGGCACGGATTAAAGTTTGCAGCGAAACGCGGTGATAAATATGTCGCGTTCTTAGATGCTGATTTGGCGACGCCCCTAGATGCTATCAATGATTTCATCTCGGTCGCGGACCGCTTAGACACTATTGATGTTGTTTTTGGGTCGAGAGCTGGAGGTCTAGGGCGGCGAGTCTATCGCGACCTTCATCGCAAGCTGATTTCTTTAGTTTGCGCCTCGATGGGACGATTGGCAACGGGTCTGGCCCTTAAAGACACCCAATGCGGCGCAAAACTGTTTCGTAACACGCCGCATTTGCGCAGTTGTTTAGACACGCCCTTTACGGCCGGCTGGCTTTTTGACGTCGAGCTTTTTCTTAGAATTTCAAATCCCGACCGCAGAGAACGGAAGAACTTTTTTGAGTATCCCGTCCTTGAATGGACCGAAGTACCGGGTTCCAATATTAAATTTTCAGACGTCATAAAAGGCGGCCTCAAGATGACGTCTCTCATATTGAGTCAATGGAAAATTCGGGCGCAATTTATTGATAAAAGAGCAGTGGTCACGCTATTAGAAACTCAGCATCTAAGATTAGGGGAGCATTTCAGCGTTCAAAGCCTTAAGTCAATGGAAGCAATTATCTCGGAAGATAAGGAACATATTACTTTAGACTTTTCAGATGTGAAAACTCTAGGGCCGTCAGTCTTCACCACACTAACAGAAGTTTGTGAAAACTTGCGAAGCGAGGGTAAAACACCTCACATTTATCTGCCGGATAATAGAGAAGTTTTAGCTGCGGCACAGCGCTCGTCATTCACCGCTCTTTTCGACTGCACGATTCAATACCAAAACCCGGATCGTTTCTACGACAATAACCGCTTCTCTTTAGTGGAGGTCTAAATGTCGCTTGCTGTTAAAAGTCAGTTTCAAACATTACGAAACAATGCGCTAATTGGTCCTGTCGCCATTTTATTTATATCTGCAAACGTAGCAAATGTTGCGAACCTTATTTTTAACATGGTCTTTGCCCGGTTAATGGGCCCTACCCTTTTCGCTGACCTCACACTTCTGCTCACCCTCAAATTAGGCGTTCTATCTTTTTTAGGAGCTGCCCAATTTGCTTTTGCCGAGCATGCCGCTAAAGCCAGCAATGTTGAGCAAAGTAAAAATCAAGCAAAAGCCTTATCGTGGAAAAGCCTTAAACTCTCTATCCCTTTGATGTTTTTCATCTTGGTTTGCGCAGAGTACCTCTCTTCGATTTTAAACTTTTCATCACCCATGGCATTGAGTTTTCTAGCCTTAGCGCTCCCATTTTTTGTTCCAATGGTGATTTACCGCGGCCTCACCCAAGGCCTCATTGATGTTCCCAAAATCGTTTTATCGATTCAAGCTGAGTGGGTTATTCGCCTTCTTGGAAGTATTATTATGTGGAAGATGGGTTTTGGACTGCCCGGTATTGCGATTGCGGTCGCTTTATCGATTATCGCGGGGTTTATTTTCTCCACAAGCCGCCGTGAATTAAAATCCACTCGCCTTGCGGCCGGAGTAACTAAGTCTTTGGAGGTTAAAGCGCTCGGCGCGACAGCCATGCCTTATTTAATATTACAATTGGCTCAAGTCTTGGTTTTGGATAGTGACATCTTTGTTGCGAAAGCTGTCTTTTCTGCCGAAACTGCAGGACTAGTGGCCGGACTTCTTTTGATTCAGCGCGTATTTTTCTTCGCATTTTTATCGTGTTCCACAATTCTTCAGCCTTATGTGGCCAAGCAAGAAGAGGAAAACAGAACGCCCAAAGAACTCTTTACGCTCTTATCAGCAATAGGCGTCATTACGCTTTTAGCTCTTTCCGTAATTATTCCGAACTCCGAGCTGGTTGTGAAAATTATGCTGGGCGATGCCTATAAACAATTATCTTCAATCATTTGGATCAGTGCGATAACAGGGGCCGTTTTTATCATTAGCCACTTATGCGCGATTTATCAGATTGCCAAAGGACAGAAATTTGCCGCCATACTCGTCTTAGCTTTTGGTTTATTTCAGCTCATTTCTCTGACTTCGGTTAATCACTTCTTTCCTGAGTTAGGGTTACACTCTTACTTCAGAATTAAGCTCGCCATTCAAACACTCTGTGCAATTTGCCTCCTAAGTGTTGTTGTGTTTACCCACAGACGGGCCTTAAGCGAAGGGTGACATGACTCCTCGGTCTTGGACATATTTGGCGATTCTATTAGCGCTCGTTTTTCACGGAGCTCTATTACCGTTCACATATGGGCAGACTTATGATGCCTATATTCATATGTTCTTTGGCAACCACTATTTGACCTCATGGTTCGACCCTTGGGAAACCAAATGGTACACAGGCTTTACAGTCACAGCCTATCCGCCCGGCAGTCACCAAGCCTTAGGGCTTTTGATGCAAATAATGGATATGCGAATTGCGTTCATTGTGATGCAGTTATTAGCGGTCGCTTTATTGATAATAGGCGTTTTTCGATTCAGCAGGCTCTGGGTCAATGACAAAGCAGCCTCCTATGCGGCGATGCTATGCGCCTTTTCGACAAGCATTTCAGAAACGCTACATATATTCGGCCAACTCCCGACCATGCTTTCAATTGCACTTTTTCTAAACGCCATACCGCATATTTCAGGCTGGATTGAAAAAGGGAAACTGTCGGATTTGATATTGGGAATATGCCTTACGGCGGCTACCACATCGGTTCACCACGTTACGCCGCTCTTCGGGACAGTATTCTTTGTTGCACCTGTTGGTGTCGCGGCTTGGTTGTCAAATTTGAAAGACCGCGAATCCTTCAAACCTACGGGAAAAATAGCAATGCTTCGCTGGGCATCCCCTGCATTAGTCCGCGGTATTGGCATGGGTCTTTGTATGCTGCTTCTTATTATAGCGATAGTCTTTCCATATTGGCACTGGTCAATCACGGATCCTATCACCCAAGTCAGCATTCCTCATGGCAGCCGAGAAAACTTTATTTTAAAACCAAATTTAGGATTGATGTTTTTTGTCATTCCGTGGGGGCTACTCATTTTAGTCGTTCCCTATGCTATAAAAAAGTCCCTTCAGTCACCGCTATGGCCTTTGGGCTTTTCAGTCCTGATAGCTTTACTTTTGGGGACCGGCGGAACCACGCCATTTCCTCGTATCCTCTTAGGTCCCGCATTCGAAATTTTGACCTTGGACAGATTTACATTTTGGGCCTCTATATTGATTTTACCTTTTGCGGGCCTAGCCGTTCAAAGCTTGTGGGAAGGCCGAGGGAACTTACTTTTGAAACAAGCTTTTGGATCGTTTTTAAGCCGAGCTGGCTTAGTCTTTATGCTTGTCAGTTATGTTGGATTAGCGATTGGCACAGCGTTACTGCCAACATTCAGGCCCACGCAACCAGACTTTATAGATCCGGCGCCTTTGGTGAAATTCATGGATGAAGACCGCCATTCTGACTGGCGTTATCTCACTTTGGGTTTTGGTGATCAATTTGCTTACCATAGCGCGCTTATCAATGCGGAGTCTGTGGACGGCAATTATCATTCCGCACGGCGACTACCGAGCCTGATGAATTATTCTGTCGAACGGTTGGAAAACTCAAAATATGCGGGTGTTCCGGGATTGGCTTCTCTAAACCAATTTCTCGTCAATGCGGAAAAATTTCATCTTAAATATGTTTTCTCAAATGATGAATTTTATGACCCCGTTCTTCATTATACGGGATGGAATCCCATTACACGTTTGAATAACGGCATTACGGTTTGGGAAAAGCCAGACATAACCCCTCTGCCGGACATTCGTCCTAGACTGGATTTGCCGAGATACCAAAAGATCATGTGGGGCACCCTGCCAATTGGCGCACTTGGCATTGGACTGCTAACGCTCTTAGGGCTCGCCCTCACGCAAACCCTAATTTCTTCCTCATCCATTTCCTTTTCCAGAGACGGCAAAGAAGAGAAATGGACCGACGTATCTCTGCGCAGCATTCGCATAATACGGCTACTGCCTGTTTTAGGCTTTGTGCTGGTCTTTATAGGAGTCTCACTCACATTATCCTCTCAGAAAAAGCCTCTACCGCCTGAAAAAGTAGTTGAGAAATTTTATCAACATTTGGACTTTAGAGAAACTGGTGACGCCTTTGCTCTGCTAGAAACAAGCCCCGCATTAGATTATGCGCAATTTTTACGGATTCAAAAACTTACAGGGGGGCTCGTGCCCTCCTATGGCAAACTCACATCTGTCGTGTCATCCGATATTGAAAAGCAA
>CALAIO010000345.1 GCA_937923355.1 uncultured Rhizobiaceae group bacterium
TAATGAGCGGTTCTACTCCAAACACAGGCGCTAATCGTATTGCTGGCAAGGGGCGTTTGTCTCCTGCCAAAACGGTTACTTTTACTTTCGATGGTAAAACATATAATGCGCTGGAAGGTGACACGCTTGCCTCTGCTTTGCTTGCCAATGGTATTCATCTAACAGGGCGTTCATTTAAATATCACCGCCCGCGTGGCATTTTGGCTGCAGGTTCTGAGGAACCAAATGCACTGATTGATATTTCGCGTGACAGTGCGCGTCGTCAGCCAAACATTCGTGCAACGGTTCAACCTGTTTTCGATGGCATGACTGCCAAAAGCCAAAACCGTTTCCCGTCGCTTTCGTTCGACGTAGGTGCGATTAACGATGGGCTTGGCCGCTTCTTCTCGGCAGGTTTTTACTACAAAACATTCATGTGGCCACAAAAGGCTTGGGATCATGTGTATGAACCTTTCATTCGTAAAGCTGCGGGTTTAGGTGAATCCCCAACTGAAGAAGATCCAGATCATTACGCAAACAGATTTGCCCATTGCGATGTCTTGATCGTTGGTGCTGGCGCATCCGGTCTTCAAGCGGCACTTGTTGCTGGTAAATCCGGCAAGCGTGTAATCCTCTGCGATGAACAAGAAGAAATGGGCGGTGCGCTACTTTCTGATGTGACGTCAAAAATTGATGGCAAGTCTGCTCAAGAATGGGCGGACGATGCCAAGGCGCAATTGGCGAAAATGGAGAATGTTATCGTTCTCCCGCGCGCAACGGCTTTTGGCTATTACAACCATAATATGGTGACGCTTACTGAACTCGTTACAGAACATATGGCTAAACCTGATTCTGACTTGCCGCGTGAACGTTGTTGGCAGGTTCGTGCCGAGAAGGTTGTTTTGGCAACTGGAGCGATCGAACGTCATATCGTATTCCCGGACAATGATCGCCCAGGCATCATGATGGCCTCGGCTGCACAAACTTACTTAAATCGGTACGGCGTTGCAGTAGGTCGCAATGTTGCGGTTTATACATCTTCTGATAGCGCCTATCAGGTTGCCTTTGACTTGAAGAATGCTGGCATTGAAGTCCCTGCAGTTATTGATATGCGTGAGACGATCGATCAGGCTCTGCTTGATGAAGCTGAAGCACTAAAAATTCGCGTGCTTAAAGGCTTTGCCGTTATTGGTACAAAAGGTCGTCTTCGCGTTAAGGAAATTGCTGTTCAGCCAGTTAATGGTGAGAACGTTGAGCACATTGCGATTGATTGCTTGTTGATGGCTGGTGGTTGGACGCCTTCAATTCACTTGTACTCGCAATCCAGAGGTCGTGTGAAGTTTGATGAAGATACTGGTACTTTCTTGCCAGATATCTACACCGAAGAATGTATTTCTGTTGGTTCTTGTAATGGCACGCATGATTTAAGCGCTGCGATTGCTGAAGCCTCTGCGGCTGCAAAAGATGCTGTTGGTGGTAAAGCACCAAAGGCTGTCAAAGTTGAAAATGGCCCTCGAATGAGTGGTTTCCATATTGGTTCTGCCAAAGGTGCGGGGCCAGAAGATTTTACCAAGGCGTTTATTGATTTCCAAAACGATGTGACGGCAAAAGACGTTCGTCTTGCGGTGCGTGAAGGATTTCATTCTATCGAGCACGTCAAGCGTTATACGACAACAGGCATGGCATCTGATCAGGGTAAAATGTCAAACATGCACGGTCTCGCGATTGCTGCTGAAGCGTTGGATAAACCAATCCCCGAGGTTGGTCTTACAACTTTCCGTTCACCTTATACGCCAGTTACTTTTGGCACGCTGGTTGGGCATAACAAAGGTGAATTGTTCGATGTTACCCGCCGAACTCCGATGCACGATTGGCATGTTGAGCAGGGTGCTGATTTTGAAGATGTTGGTAATTGGAAACGTGCTTGGTATTACCCGCAAGCGGGTGAAGACATGCACGCCGCTGTTAATCGCGAATGTAAAGCAACGCGTGATGCCGCTGGTATTTTTGATGCATCTACTTTGGGTAAAATCGAAGTGGTTGGCCCGGACGCCGTTAAATTCATGAACATGATGTACACAAACCCATGGGACAAGCTGGCTGTTGGCCGACTTCGCTATGGTATCATGTGTCGTGAAGATGGTTTCATCTATGATGATGGTGTGGTGGCGCGTCTTGCAGAAGATCGTTTCCATGTAACAACCACAACAGGCGGTGCGCCGCGTGTTCTGAATATGATGGAAGATTATCTCCAGACTGAATTCCCTGAGTGGAATGTATGGCTAACCTCTACGTCTGAACAATGGGCTGTGATTGCAGTTCAAGGGCCAAAGGCACGCGAGATTGTTGAACCGTTGCTTGAAGGCATTGATTTGGATGCAATGCCACACATGAGTGTTCAAGAAGGCAAAATCTGCGGTGTTGAAACCCGCTTTATGCGCATGTCCTTTACGGGTGAATATGGTTTTGAGATTAACGTTCCTGCGGATTATGGTCGTGCAGTGTGGGAAGCAATTTACGAGCGTGGTAAGCCGCTGGGCATGACGCCTTATGGCACAGAAGCCATGCACGTACTTCGCGCAGAAAAAGGTTATATCATCGTTGGCCAGGATACTGACGGTACAGTCACACCGCATGATGCAAATGTTGGTTGGGCGATTGGCAAGAAGAAAACCGACTTTGTGGGTATCAAAGGGCTTCAAAGACCTGATCTGGTGGCCGAAGGGCGTCGTCAATTGGTGGGTCTAAAAACGGTTGATCCAAAAATTAAACTGGAAGAGGGCGCGCAGGTTGTGGACGATCCAAACCATTCAGTTCCAATTCCGATGATTGGTTTTGTGACATCTTCTTATTGGTCAGAAAGTCTG
>CALAIO010000346.1 GCA_937923355.1 uncultured Rhizobiaceae group bacterium
ACCATCAAACCTATCTGCAGCGGCATGAATATAGTTTCTCTTGCCGTTATCCTTTTCGATAAAGTCATTCCCGTGCATATGTTCAGGCATTTCACGTCCCGCCAAACTTAGCGTCGTAGGCGCAAAATCAACAAAACTAATTAACTGGTCGTCAACCTCTCCAGCATTTTCAGCCTGAGGAAACCGAATAATAAGCGGCACTTTCAGGCCGCTATCGTAAATAAGGCGCTTTTGGCGGGGCAATGGCCCGCCATGATCTGAATAGAAAAATATGATGGTCTTTTCGAGTAATCCGTCGTCTTTTAATTGCTGGAGAACCGCGCCTATTTGTCGGTCTGCTTCTGCAAGATTGTTATACATTTTCCATAAATCACGCCGAACCGTAGCTGTGTCTTGAAGGTATGGGGGAATAGGAAGTTTTGTATCCTTAGGCACATGGATTGCCGTCTCGGCCTCACCTGTTTTTTCCAATGGATGTTTTGGCAGCGCCGCAATTCTTTCTGAATCATCAGAGAAATAATGACGACTTTCCACTTTGCGAAAACCATATGGTTCGAAAAGGCCCGACTCATGCGTGGTCGTAAAATTCACAACGGAATAAAAAGGCTTACCTTCAGGGCGGTTACGCCAATGAGCAAAAATTCCGCTTTCATCCCAAGCATTTTTCGGCGCTTTAAATTGGTAATCGGTCTTGTAGTTATTTGTCGTATAGTAACCTAAGCCCCGCATATATTGGCTAAGCATTCTGGCTTCCGGTGGAGGCACCGCTTCATAAGCCGGAAGCCCTGTAACCTTAGTATGCGAAGATGTTCGCATATGGTTTGCACCAATAGCGGACGGATACATTCCCAATGCTAAACTGGCTCTACTGGGTGAGCAAACGCCTGAGGGCGAATACACATTTGTGTAAGTCACGCCCTCTCGGGCCAATCGACTGATATTGGGAGTCTCAATCGTGGTGTCACCAAATGGCGCTAAGACTGGACTCATATCCTCTAATACCAACCAAAGAATATTCGGATTAATTGCTCTAACATTGTCTTTAGGGTGGGGCTTGCAACCGACAATCAACAATCCCACTGCAAATAATGCTAGAGTAATTATTATCCGAAAATGTCGCCAAACCACATGCATGAATTCACTCTCTAAGCCTTGGCGTTTAGTGAAGTTGGCAAATATCTAGTCCTTTCAAATCAGTATAATCCAGGTTTTCTCCAGCCATACCCCAAATGAACTTATAGTTCGATGTACCTGATCCCATGTGTATCGACCAAGGCGGGCTGATAACGGCATCTTCATTTTCTAAAATGAGATGACGTGTTTTGTCGGCCTCACCCATAAAATGAAAGACGCGTGAATCATTACCGAAATCATAATAGAAGTAAATTTCCGACCGACGATCGTGCAAATGTGGCGGCATAGTATTCCATACAGAGCCTGGTTTCAGCTCTGTCATGCCAACCAATAGTGAGCAACTTTCACACACTCCTGGAATAATATATTGATAGATAGTCCGTTCATTACTTTCTTCAAGTGAACCTCGCTCCAATGGCTTGGCTTCATCGACCGTAATTTTTTTCAAAGGAAGAGACTTATGAGCTTGCGCCGAAATTACATAAAAATGGACGGGCTTATCATCACTTTCGAAAACAACGTCTTTGCTTCCCATAGGCACATACAGCGCCTCTTTTGGAGCTAAAGCAATTCGTTCTCCATCCACCGTGACGGTTCCATTATTATCGCTTACATTAAAAACTCCCATTTCGCGCCGAACAAGATAGGGCTTTCCTTTCGCAGATGGTGGTTCAGAATGATCAGGCAAGCGAACCGGACCTTTTACAGGTGCAACGCCGCCAATAACCAAGCGCTCATTATGTGAATAAAACAATCTGATTTCATCATCAGCGAACAACCCTTGCACCTGATATCGTTCTTTCAGCTGTTCATTGCTTACTTCCTCCATCATGTCAGGGTGGGTCGCTTGATAGGTTTTTTTATACATAATTCTCTCCAGGAATTGGTTTATTCGATTTTATTTATTTACTGTTAGGTATCAGACTTTAGGTCCGCCATTGCCAAGATATAACGATATCGCTACGCCTCAATCAACGTGCCATCCATCCGCCATCGACTGTCAAAACATGGCCGTTAACATAGTTTGAAGCCGAAGACGCCAAAAATACAGCGGCACCTGCAATATCTGCAGCCTCCCCCCAGCGTCCGGTCGGAATACGGGCAAGAATAGCAGCGTTACGCTCAGTATTAGCCCTTAGCGCGGCCGTATTATCAGTCGCAATATATCCGGGCGCGATAGCATTTACTTGCACACCCAGGCTCGCCCATTCATTGGCAAGTGCTTTTGTCAATTGCGAGACCCCGCCTTTACTGGCCGCATAGGCGGGCACAGTTATTCCTCCCTGAAAGCTTAGGAGTGAGGCAATATTTATAATCTTACCATGTCCTTGATCAATCATCTTACCCCCGACTGCTCGGCAGAATTGGAAAACCCCAGTCAAATTTGTATCAATGACAGCACTCCAGTCTTCATCCGAATAATCTCGGGCTGGGCTACGCCGAATTGTGCCTGCATTATTGACAAGAATATCAACAGTACCAGTCAGCTCATAAGCCGCTTCGGCAGCCTCCTTAATAGCTGCGGGTGAAGATTGATCACAGCCAAGTGCCATGGCCTCACGCCCTATGCCTCTAATGCGAGACACTGTATCAGACGCATTTTCTGCACTAGAAGCAATTGCAACTACATTTGCTCCCGCTTCTGCCAACCCAATTGTGATGGCCTTACCGATACCACGGCTTGCCCCTGTGACGAGAGCGGTTTTACCTGAAAGATCGAACGAAACATTTGAAGACATAGAATACCTTATTGAATGAGGCCAACAGCACGGGGTAAGCCCTCGCTGAGGAATGGAACATAAGTAACGAGAAGCAACGCAACAATTAATGCGGCGTAGAGCATTATAAGTGGCCGTATCAGCTTTTGTATGGTCGTCCCTGCCACGGCACAACCCACGAAAAGCACACTGCCAACAGGCGGCGTACATAAGCCAATGGAGAGATTTAGCACTAGCATGATCCCGAAGTGTATCGGCGACATTCCCAATTCCATCACTACAGGAAGGAAGATCGGCGTAAAAATCAGAATAGCAGGTGTGATGTCGAGAAAAGCACCGACGACCAGCAATATGATATTAATCAGCAATAGAATAATAATCGGGTTATCACTTATCATAAGAAGACCATCACTTATGGCTTGTGGAATATTTTCGTAAGCAAGCACCCAAGCCATGCCCGTAGACACGCCGATTAAGAGCAAGACCATTGCCGTCGTTTCAATCGATTTCAGTAAGATATCAGGCAAGTCCTTCACGCTTATCTCTTTATAGAACATGGATAACGCCAAAGCATAGATGACCGCGATGGCACTAGCCTCTGTCGCGGTGAAGATACCCGCAATGATTCCGCCCACTACAATGAGTATCATCAAGATACTGGGACCCGCTTGCAGCAATTTCTTCGCTGCCGCGCGCATCGGAATACGAGCGGAGCGCGGATAGCCTTCTCTTTTGGCATAACCTGCGGCGACTATCATCAATGCCAGTCCCGCTAGTATACCGGGCACATAACCCGCCATGAAGAGCGCTGCTATAGAGACACTGCCTGCCGCAACGGCATAAATAATTAACACATTACTGGGCGGGATAAGTAGACCTAAGATGGATCCCGTCACGGTTACAGCCGTACTGAAGCTCCTATCATAGCCTTCTTTTTCCATGGTAGGAATCATGAAGGTACCAATGGCTGATGTGGCCGCAACAGCGGAACCGGAGATGGACCCAAACAACATGCAAGACATCGTGTTTACCAAGGCAAGACCGCCTGGCAGGGTCCCAACAAGAGCTTTTGCGGCTTCGATAAGACGTTTTGCTATGCCACCGCGCCCCATAAGGTAGCCCGAGATAACAAAGAAGGGGATGGCCAGGAGAGTAAAACTATCCAGCCCGCCGGCCAGTCTTTGCGCCATGGTAGTCATTGCCGGATCAAACGACATGCTGAGCATGAGGGTTGAAACCGAGGCCAAGGCAATACTGACTGCAATCGGCACGCCCAGCATAACTAGGATAAAGAAAATACCAAGGAGAATGAGAACTGAAACTAACATGTTACACGCCCTCGCCTATAGCTTGAGTGGCGGCAGGCATATCCACCTCGCTGGGCTTATGAATTTTGCCCTTAAAGATGACATCGCCAATATAGTGAAACGCATATAAGCACATCAAAATTCCACTAATTGGAATGATAGAATAGACATACGACATCCTAATCCCCAGAGCCGCTGAAGTTTGGCTGAGTTCATGGGTCAGCTGCACCAACCTCCCGCCGCCATAAACTAAAATCAAAGCCGCAAAGATCAAAACAGAGACTAATGAAACGAGCTCTGCAGCGAGCCTCTTTTTACCCGTCAAAGGGCTTACGAGAAGATCAATACCAACGTGCATACGGTTTCGGAATGTATAGACTGCACCTAACAATCCCAACCAGATGAGTTGAAAGCGGGCAATTTCCTCTGTCAAAGAACTTGGCGCTCGCAACGCATATCGCGAGAACACCTGCCAAGTCACTGTCAAAACCATAAATATCGCCAACCCGACCAAAACCCAACGCAGAAAAACATCTAAACACTCAATTATAATTTTCACGGTTTTGTCTCCATCGCTTCGACGCGGCGGATTAAAGGCCCCAATTCAGTTTTGGCTAGAGCCGCCTTCATGGGCGCAACAGCGTCCCGGAACGGTTGTTTATCAGGATAGATAATTTCGACTCCAGCTTTGGCAACCGCGTTAAGAGCTTCTTCTTCAGCTGCAGCCCAAAGCTTTCGTTGATAAATGACGGAGGCGTCCATCGCTGTTTTTACCCATTCACGTTCTTGGTCTGACAAGTTATCAAAAACCCGGCGGGACATGATAACTAGGTCAGGCACCGAAGTGTGTTCATCTAAAGTGAAATACTTCGCCGTCTCAAAATGCTTAGAAAGATAATAAGAAGGCGGATTATTCTCTGCGCCATCAACGATACCTTGTTGCAATGCCGTATATAGCTCACCCCAAGAGATTGGTGTTGCTGAGCCGCCTAAGGCTTCCACCATTTCAATTGAGGTACGGCTGGGCAAAACACGCACTTTTTTGGAAACCAAATCCTCTGGAGTATGGACAGGCGCCTGTGTCATGTAAAAACTCCGGCTGCCTGCATTGTAATAACCAAGGCCTTGTAAACGCACATTTCGCAAGGAGTCCAAGAGTGTTCGGCCAAGATCACTGTTTAAAACACGCCAATAATGCTCACCATCTTGAAAAAGATATGGTGTGGAAAATAACTTCATTACTGGCGAAAAACCTTCCATTGAAATAGTCGAAACTTTAGTCATCGCTAAGGAGCCAATTTGCAAGAGTTCAATAAGTTGGCGTTCACTACCTAACTGTCCATTAGGATAGATATCGATACTCATAGACCCACCTGAGAGTTCGGTCAGCCTTTCGCCCATAAACTCCATAGCTTTGTGGACAGGGTGATCACTATTCAAGGTGTGTGCGAGCCTTAAACGTGTTCCTGATTCAAAACTTCCAGCGCAGGCGTTAAGGCCTAAACCAAGGCCTGCTGCAGCGCCAGTTGTGAAAGTTCGCCGTGTAAATTTTGTCATCTGTTAAGCTTATTCTGCTGTTCATCCAGCCAATTTATAAAACTCTCTTCGCTTGCAATTCCCATAGGTCCTTGCTCCCACACACCGGCAAAAGCGTAAGTCGGGTTAGGCGTATTAAAGCGTACCGGGAACGTATCATTCATTGAAGCCATCAACCGAGCATCTCCGTCACGATAGAAAAGAGCGGTACCAAGGCCATCTTTGGCCTCACTTAGCTTGTCTCCCCAAGTTGCAATATAACGCCACTCACCCTTTTTGACGGTGTTACTATTTCTTATTCGCTTGCCTTTAGGACTTTTGACCAACCCTGAAGCCAATGTGGCCTTTGGCAGGTCTGACGTAACACTTACCCAAGTTAGAGGACTCCCGGTTTTTAAGGAGTAGGTTGCCTCAACATTGCCCTCTCTACTACTTCCAAGCGGGACATTCTCATGCATCACTTTAAAAGAAACTTGGTCTCCCCTCTCTTTTAAAACTTTGACGGATATCTGCCCCTCAGCTCCAAAACGCTCAAGGCTCTCGCCGCGGTACAATCCAAGACCGCCAACGCCCATACTGGGGCCAACCTTCATAACGTCCATGCCCCAAACCGCTAAATCATGGTATTTGGACCGGTAATCGACCTTATCCAAAACGATACCAGGTGTTCTCTTTCCAAAAATATCCGTTACGGCACGCTCATCAAGATATAGGCGATAGCCAATAATTTCATTTTCCCATCCCACGCCCTCATATGGAAAAATTTTGTTCCCAACCTTATGGTCGTTTGGAACTTGAAACTCAGCAAGCGGTTCGTAAACTTCATTTGGTGACGGAGTTAGAGACACACGCAAATCGACTTTTGCGGCACCATTTGAAATCTCATCAAAATATTCAGTGGTCACGCATGCGGACGTTGAGGCTATTGCTAGAGTAACAATAAATGCTTTCCGAAAATTTCGAATAGATTCTAAGTTTTCCACGGTTTTCCCCTTAATTTCCCGTTTTACTGGCGCTTATAATTTCACGAACATTAAGTGTGAAAGCCATCAGCCGCGTAGTGTTGCCTCACTATAGGAGTAAAAGGGATTGTGAGCAATACTGCTTTTTATTGATTATTGTTGCTTATTTTATTTACTCCATACAAAATTCCCCATAAGAAAATTTCTAAAACAATATCCGAATGAACACCTAAATTTTAAGAGGACCATATCATGGAAATCCGCTACTCTGCTGACATTGTTCGTTACAAAACCATGACGAATAAGGAACTCCGCGATACATTCGTAATCGACAGCTTATGGACTCCAGATGAAGTTCCCCTTGTCTACTCCGACATTGACCGCGGCGTTATCGGGTCTGCCGTTCCCGTCAGGAAAGCTCTTGAAATACCCATACATAAAGATCTGGCGAGTGATTACTTTGCCCAACGCCGAGAAGTCGGCGTCATCAATATAGGCGGCCAAGGTTCAATTGAGGTTGATGGCACCTCCTATGACATGGATAATCTCGACAGCCTTTACATCGGGCGTGGCTCGAAGGGAATTAAGTTTACAAGCAGCGATGGTGCAAACCCTGCGAAATTCTATTTCGTCAGCTATCCGGCACATATGCGTTATGAGACACAACACATAAAAAAATCTCAAGCCAATATGGTAAAATTGGGCGCATCAGAAACCAGTAATAAGCGCGTCATCTTTCAGCCTATCCATCCGGATATCGTCAAAACCTGCCAAATCGTGATGGGTTTTACCATGCTGGAATCTGGTAATGTCTGGAATACGTTCCCGCCACATACACATAAACGCCGCTCGGAATTCTATATGTATTTTGATCTGTTGGATGATGACGCCCGTGTCTTCCACTTTATGGGCGAAGCTGATAATATGAAGCCAATGATATTAAAGTCAGGCGAAGTGGCCCTTTCTCCAATTTGGTCAATGCATTGCGGCGCGGGTACCTCAGCCTATACCTTCATCTGGTCTATGGGCGGCGAGAATCAAGTCTTTGACGATATGGATCATATTAAGCAATCCGACATTGCTTAGCCCTACTCGAAGGAAAAGCTGTCAATGATAGCATTGGGCGAAGAGCCATCACTCGAGCTGTGAATAATAAGTGTTTCTGTGTCGCTAAGGCCGGTAAGACTTAGCGTTGCACGTTTTTGTTCTTTACCCAAAAGTTTCTCCCACCATCCTAACTTATCAACTTTCAGCTCCCCCATCGGGTGAATGTCTCCGTCTGAACTTTTTCGCGAAACCTTAAATCTGACACTGCTGGATAAGGCCTCTGAAAATGAGAGCGTTAGGGAGAACTTGTTCTTCAAGCCATGAATATTTGGGAAAGTGATAGAGGCCGACGCTCTTGTCGGGATAACCCCAAAGCCGCCAGTCTCTAGCTCCACTTTTTCAAAACCTTCCGTTTTAAAAAAGTCTTCAGCCTCAATTTTTCCCTTGGCAGCATCATATTCACCCACGCCCGTCAAATCGACACGAAGCGGCTGGATGCTTCCGTCCTGACGATAATGAATATAGCTAATAAAAGTATCCCGAAAATACCGATTGCCCGTCTGGCTAATATCGCAATAGGCGTAATAGGTCTGGCCGTGCATTTCAAAGAATGATCCATGCCGCCCTTGAAGGTAGCCATGCGGCCATGTGGGGCTTTCCGTTCCGTCCAGAAAACTCGCATCATTGAGGATTTCTCCTCGGTAAATGTAAGGGCCATAAGGGTTGCCCGCCGTCGCGTAAAACGCACCCCATGACAGATAATAAATGCCATTTCGCTTATGAAGAAACGGTTTATCATCCGTGCCTTTTCCCGCAAATGGACCTGCATTACTATCCGTATAAGGCCCTTTCGCATTAACGACCGTAACCGGTTTAGGGTCTTCTGCCAAAGACACCATATCATCATTCAACTTAGCTATGTGATAGTTGAAGGCCCCAAAAATAATATAATGGTCCCCACCATCTTTAAGAATGCCTGGGTCATATTCATGAGTCGGCGTCATGTCCGATGTCAGCAAAGGCTTTCCGAGGACGTCTCTCCAAGGGCCAATGGGGGCCTCGCCCACTACAACGCCTGTTTGCTCATTAGCTTCAGAAAAATACCAATAATATTTCCCGCCCTTTTCCGCAGCATCAGTTGCCCAAGCACTATCAAATCCTTTTCCGATATAGGTATCTTCAGGATTTAGAACACTTTCTTGGATCCAATTCACGAGGTCTTCAGAAGACCAAATCCACCAATCTTCCATGATGAAAGTCGTATTTTTGGCTGATTTATCATGCGTGGCGTAGAGATAAGCCTTACCGTCAAAGACATGGATATGCGGATCATTAACGCCCTGATTTGGAATAATGGGATTGGCCGCAAAAGAGACATCGAATACCCCTGTGCCTACAATTAGAAAAAAACCTACAATCACATGTTTCATATGACTTTTAACCTGTATTCGACTGACGGGACGTTAGTTAAGGGTTACGCTAATTGCATAACGACCTGGATTTAAACCTATCAGATTTTCGTCGCGCCCTGCCGCACCGTTTAAGGTCAAATTTCCACCATTTACAGAGGGTAAAACAATATCAGCAACGGTATTTTTAGGAACCTGTACATTAAGACTCACCAGACCATTTTCGACACTCCAATCCACAAACACCTCACCCTGAGGCGTCGCGTAGCCGCCTTTTGCGTGGCTGAGTTGCTTGCCAAATTGGGGCTCAATACGGACGCGCTTAAAACCGGGCTCAACGGGCGTAATACCCAAAATGCCTTCGTAGAACCAACGGGACACTGTGCCATAAGCATAGTGGTTTAGCGAGTTCATACCCTGTGGATTAAAGCCTTCTTCAATAGAATAGGAGTCCCAGCGTTCCCAAGTCGTTGTTGCACCATTATTAATCGAATGGAACCAAGAAGGGTAGGTTTCCTTGAACAATAGCTCATAGATAATATCACTACGGCCCGCCTCTTGAAGGACTTGGGTCAGCAATGGTGTTCCCAAAAAACCGGTACGCAAATGAAAATCTGCATTCTCAATTTCAGCAATCAAATGCTCTATCGCGATACCGCGTTTATCTTCAGGGAATAAATCATAAGCAAGACCCAATAAGTAGGTTGTTTGCGATGGTTCGCTGTCTTTTAAGTTTAAGTCTTCGTCGAAAAAACGCTGCAAAAAAGCCTGTTTAATATTATCATGTAGGACCTGAAGCCTCTGCGCGTCTTGATCTTTCCTCAACACTTTAGCAGTTTTAATTGTAAGCTCGACAGAACGCGCATAGTAAGCTGTTCCTATTAAACTAAAATCCGTATCTCCGCGATTTCCATTATTTTCGCTTGTCACATTTTGGGGGTAAGGCTGAAGCCAGTCACCAAATGTACTCATATTTGAGATAAAGTTTTTACTTTTTGTCTCGTGATAATTAACCCAGCCCTTCATCATCTCATAATTATCGGCGAGAATTGTCTCATCTCCGGTCGCCATATAAAGCTCCCACGGAATGATCGTTGCTGCGTCCCCCCAACCGGATGAAGCAAAGTTAATCCAATCGACAAATGGAATATATAAGGGGATTTTGCCGTCCGGGCCTTGCTCTTCCCGAACGCTTTGCAGCCATGCAGCCCAAAACCCATATGTGTCTGCCATATACATAGACGGGGTGACAAAGACTTGTGCATCCCCGGTCCACCCAAGGCGCTCATCACGCTGCGGGCAGTCGAGCGGGATATCATAAAAGTTACTACGCATGCCCCAGATGATGTTCTCTGCCAATTGGTTTAACTTCGTATGGGAACTTTCAAAATTGGCGTGAACATGGATATCCGAATGCTGTACCATGGCCGTTGCCCACTCTTTTGCAGGCTTATATTGGGTATCATACCCAGTCACTTCGATGTAGCGATAGCCGTGATAGGTAAAGGTGGGTTGATATTCAATCCAGCCATCTTCAGACGGCATAAAATTATTGGTGGATTCGGCGCTTCGGTAATTCTCAGTGTAAAACTCGCCTTTATGTAAGGCCTCTGCAAAACGGATTTTGACCTCTTGTCTCGCAATGACGGGAATTCGTATTTTTGGCACACCCACCATGTTCTGACCAAAGTCAAAAACCGCTATTCCATTTTTCACACTTACAATGTCTTTGACGGGCATTGCTTCCGTAAAACGTATAGGAGCATGACGCTTAGGTTCAATGGTGACATTTGAATCAAGGGGCTCTTCCACGGCTTCCACCCACTCTGAACTATTAAATTTAATATTGTTCCAACCCTTGAGCTCCCGCCCCTGATTATAATGCTCCCCATCATAAATGCTTGCAAACCGGATGGGACCTGATTGAGACGCCATCCAGTCTTTATCTGTTCTCTCAATCTGAATTTTGCCGTTTGCATAGGTGATTTCAAGCTGCGCTAGTAATCGCGCAGGTAATTTATGGTCCCTATCGAGAAAATCAGAAACGCGGCCCGAATACCAACCACCTGCTAGGTTCGCCGCGATTGCATTTTCGCCCTGAACAATTTTATCCGTGAGATCATAAGTTAGCGACTCAATTCGTTTTGCATAAGGCGTCCATCCCGGCGTCATCACATCTTGACCCGCAACTTCAGCTCCGTTCAAATATGGTTTAAACAAGCCTTTTGAGGTAATATAGAGACGTGCTTTTTTAACTACACCTTTGACCTCGAAACTATTGCGCAGATATTGCGGCGTTGCTAGCGTTGATTGAGTTGGATTTTCAGACATAGTTGTGTTCGGATGCCCAATCCACTTACCTTGCCAATCCGACGTGTCCAGTAGTCCAAGCTCAATCGATTGGGCTGTGCTCCACGTCGATGGCTGATCGTTTTCATTCCAGATTTTAACACGCCAAAAAAGCTTCTGACGTGAAACCAACTCCTCACCCTCATATGCAACCCAAGAGGTTTTATGTGACGAGACTTTACCGCTATCCCACAAATCTGCGGCGTCAGATAGTTGTTTTAGGCTCGAGGCTACTTGGATACGATAAGCAGATTGAAATTGCGCATCTGACGTTTCCGACAGCACCCAAGAAAACCTAGGAGATGCCTCATAATACCCCAAAGGATTAGTGAACCCTTCTCCAACTTTCAGGTCAATTGGAGCCGATCTTGGAACGGGTACAGATGACGACACATCATTTGATTGCCCACAAGCTGTAGACATAAAAGTGAACAGAGTTAGGACAATGAACCTGAAAATATATATCTTAAATCTTCCGAAAAACTTCCATGCTCGCGTCTGGCAGGAAGAAACCATGCAAGTCACTAAAGGTATCCTCTGTAACATGATCTACTCCCGTGTTTAAAGCCCACTCTTCTTGCTTTGGCATGTCTACAGACACATATAAGAATGCGCATTTGTGCTTGATAATGATTATTTATGCACTATTAATCAAGAGGAATATCAAAGCTCTAACAAGATGCCAAAAGCGAACTCAATCACGCCTTATAATTCGGCCGCGGCATCCCTAGTGGCTTCAAAGATATTAGGCCAAGGAATAAATGAATGAAAAAACGAGTTCCAATCTATTTCGTTGGCGCGATGTTTTTAGCGATATGCTTTGCAGCACAGCCCACATTTTCGAGCGAAAAGCCAGCAAAGAAAGCCACGACAAAAAAAGTCGATTATTTTGCCGACAATGGGTTTGGGAATGCGGTTGCCATCATTCAACATCCAGCAGGTCAATATCACGAGGGCATCACCTATGTGACCTATCAAGGCCCATTGGAAGACCCCTACATTGCTGCCTATAACCACACGACGGAGGAATGGTCAGGCCCATTTAAAGCTGGCGTTAGCGCTATGGGAAAAGACCCAACCCGCAAACGAAAAATTGACAATCACGGCAAGCCCTCAATGATTATAGATAATGAGGGCTACATCCACATTTTCTTCGGTGGTCATGGCGGAATGCCTCACCACGGAGATAATCCGCTTGGCAATCATCATTACGGCGAAAATAAACATGTCGTCAGTAAGCGCCCATTAGACATTTCTGAGTGGGAAGAGCTAGATACTATTCCGCCTTTTGGTACCTATAATCAGGTCATTAAAATGGACAATGGGG
>CALAIO010000347.1 GCA_937923355.1 uncultured Rhizobiaceae group bacterium
CGCAATAAAAAGTAATTTGCTGACTCGCTAATCATAAGTTTTTATTTTAAATAAAACTGGGGTTGAGTATTAGTGGGTTGTTAGCGGTGACTATAGATAAGAAAAATACTACAGATAAAAAGCGTATAGCTAATGAAAAAAGCCGTAAGGGATATAAATACATCTCTTGGCTATTAGTTCTGTTTTTAATCGGCACTGCTATCTCTGGATATTTTTATCTAACACGTGATGAAGGCCCAACGATATTAAAAATTGCGTCTGGTCCGTATAAGTCAGACTCCTATGAATTGATTAAAGAGATTGCGGATGTGGTAATCCGTCATTCTGACGATCTGATTATTGAGGCCATTCCGAGCAAAGACTCCAGTAATAATATATCTCTGCTTAACCGTGGAGTGGTGGATTTGGCGACTATTCGCTCAGACACACCAGTTGTTAGCAATGTGAGGATGGTCGCTGATTTATTTTCTGACTATTTTCAGCTTATTACACGTAGCGAAAGCCTGATTTATACACCCAATGATTTGATTGGAAAAAAAGTAGCAATTGCCAATTTTGGTACGGATGAGTTTCGCTCTTTTTGGATATTGGGAGACCATTATGATTTGCCTGTGAATGGCATCAAGTGGCGAACCATGTCGTTTGCAACAGCAAAAGACGCTTTGCTATCTGGAGAAGTTGATGCTGTTTTTACCGTGCGTTCGCTGCGGGATCGAATTTTGCTTAATCTGTTTGAAGATGCAGAGTTAAAGAAATTGCCGCTTCGATATATTTCTCTTGATCAGGCGGAAGCAATTTCTATCAAACGGCCTTTCTTGCAAGTAGGTCATCTGCCAAAGGGGACATTCTCTGGCAAAGCTCCAACGCCTAGAGCGCATACGATTACGACAACGGTACAACGTATCTTGGTGACGCGTGATGATCTGGATGATGAGCCTATTCGGGAATTAACGCGTATTTTATTTGAAAACAGGCTTGATCTTATTATTCGTTTTGCGCTTGCTTCTGCAATCAAGCCGCCGAAATTTGAAGAAGGGCTGGCCATTGCGCTTCATCCCGGCTCTGAACAATATTTCAATCGCGATCAACCTTCCTTCCTGCAGGAAAACGCGGAGCCTATTGCGCTGATGATTACCATTGCCGCCATGTTGTTTTCTGGTCTGCTTGCCTTGCGATCAAGATTTGTTTCAACGCAAAAGGACAGAATGGACAGCTATAACTACGTTTTGCTGGACATTGCTGAGCGCGCAAATGATACCTCTGATGTTGCTGAAATAAAAAACCTGAGAACCACACTCTTCAACACGCTTGAAACAGTTGTGCGGGCACTTGATACGGATGAAGTGACAGAAGAGGGATTTCAAACGTTTTCTTTTCTCTGGGAATCTGTGCGTGTCATGTTGGTTGAACGTGAAAAAGAAATCACCAATTAATTCACAGTTTGGATTTTTTAGGTGAATCTTGAATTTTTCTCTTTAGGTTAACAAAAAGTAAACGTAAGATGGTCTCATGTTTACGATTACCGCAAATACAAGACGTGCAAAACCGGAAGATGCAGGCGCAATTTCACGAGTTCACGAAGCTTCATGGAAACATGCCTATGCAGGATTGGTGCCTTATGCAGCCTTAGCGCGGATGATCAGTCGTCGTGATGTTAACTGGTGGGCGAATGCCATACGTAAATCAACCTTGATTTTGGTTGTCGAGATGGACAATGAAATCGTTGGCTATGTAACGCTTGGCCCTAATCGTGTAAGCACTTTCCCGCATGAAGGTGAGATATATGAAATTTATCTTCGCCCAGAATATCAAGGCGTCGGTCTTGGCGCAAAGCTCTTTGCAGACGCTAAACTTGAGTTAAAGCGCAGAAGCTACAAAGGCGTTGTTGTTTGGGTTCTATCAGATAATGACCCTGCGATTGGCTTTTATCAGAACGCGGGTGGCCGCGCGATTGCCAATGGTTCGGAGCACTTTGACGATAAAAAGTTAAGCAAGACTGCCTTTGCCTGGGACTGATTTCCCCTATTATTCTCTACAAGAATTTAATTCTCAATCAGGTTTAGACTTTGGACTTCTTGACTCTTTTTAAAATCAGGGTATGTAACCTGCATCGAAGTTAGAGATTGAATCATGTTTGAAAACGCTCTTACATTTTTGTCTTCTTTTAACGTAGCCGCTTTTGCTGGCTGCGGCACACTTCGTACGACTAAAACCAAGACCACTTCAAAGACAACGAAAACCCTCAAGGTTTAATCACTTCCGCTTGTGCCCTATCCACTCTCCTGGGCATTTCGGGAGGGTGATGAAAATATTGATAAGGGGAGTGTAAGTGAAGAAAGAAAGTTCCATGGGATATAAAATTGCAATCGTCGGTGCTACCGGCAACGTGGGTAAAGAAATGCTCGATATTTTGGATGAGCGTGGTTTTCCTGCAGATACAGTTGTCGCACTCGCATCTCGCCGCAGTCAGGGCAAGGAAGTTTCATTTGGTGACAAAACGCTAAAGATCAAGGCGCTGGATGGGTATGACTTTTCTGATACTGACATTGCGCTGATGTCTGCCGGTGGTGATATTTCAAAAGAATGGGCTCCTAAAATTGCAGCACAGGGATGTGTTGTGATCGATAATTCATCTGCGTTTCGTTACGACCAAGACGTGCCTTTGATTGTGCCAGAAGTTAATCCTGATGCAGTTGAAGGTTTTACAAAGAAAAATATCATCGCTAATCCGAACTGTTCAACAGCTCAATTAGTTGTGGCGCTAAAGCCCTTGCATGATCATGCAAAAATCAAGCGTGTTGTTGTTTCGACTTACCAGTCTGTTTCTGGAGCGGGTAAGGAAGCTATGGATGAATTGTTTAACCAGACACGTGCAGTTTTTGTGGCTGATCCGGTTGAAGCTGTTAAGTTTCCTAAGCGTATTGCGTTTAACGTAATCCCGCACATCGATGTTTTCATGGAAGACGGCTACACAAAAGAAGAATGGAAAGTTCTCGCTGAAACCAAAAAGATGCTTGATAAAAATATCAAGGTAACTTGTACAGCAGTTCGTGTTCCTGTTTTTGTGGGTCACGCTGAATCGGTTAACATCGAATTTGAAAATGAGATTTCACCGAAAGAAGCACGCGAGATTTTGCGTGAGGCGCCTGGTTGTCTTGTTGTTGATAATCCTGAAGAAGAAACTTACATCACACCGCTTGAGTGCGCAGGTGAGGACGCAACTTATATCTCCCGTATTCGCGAAGATATTACAGTTGAGAATGGTCTTAACATGTGGGTTGTTTCAGATAACTTGCGTAAAGGCGCTGCGCTAAACACTGTTCAAATTGCAGAGCTGCTGGTTAACCGTGGTCTGCTAAAAGAAAAAGCGGCAGCTTAGGCTCAGAACCTATTAATTAGGTTAAAATGGTTGGAATAAATTTGCGCGGATAAAAGGCGTGAGGCGCAGGAAACCTTCTGGTTTTCAAGGCGAAACAACGCATTAGCCCGTGAAAATTTATCCAATCCGAAGGACAATTGTTCTGACGGCGAACTACTGCGTCAAAGCTCTTGACCGGAGGATGAACTCCGCTCTTCGAACTTTTCCTAGCATTTCTAGTCATAACAATCGCCATTTCAATCAAATTAATAGGTCCTGAGCCTAAGTCTTTTGAGATTTCAGCAAGGCTCTTAAGTCATAAAGAGCCTGCTGAGCCTCTCTTGGCGACAAGTCGTCAGGCGATATATTTTCAAGTGCTTCCACTATTTCATTGTTTGATTGAACGGCAACAGGTTCTGTCGATGTTACTGAGAAGAGTGGTAAATCGTCGATCAACGTTTTGGCGTTATTGGTGCGTTCAGAACTTTCCAGTTGATCCAGTACGTCTCTTGCTCGCGCAATGACTGCGGGTGGTAATCCTGCCAGCTTTGCGACCTGAATGCCGTAAGAACGGTCAGCTGTTCCCGCAACAACTTCGTGTAAGAACACAACGTCTCCCTCCCATTCTTTTACCTTCATGGTAACATTTGAAAGCCGCTCCAAGGGTTCGGCAAGGGAGGTTAACTCATGATAATGCGTTGCAAAGAGCGTTCTGCAAAGATTAGCTTCGTGCAGGTTTTCAATCGCAGCCCATGCAATGGATAGACCGTCAAAGGTTGCAGTGCCACGGCCAATTTCATCTAGAATGACAAAGGATTTTACTTCTGCCTGATTTAAAATCGCAGCGGTCTCCACCATTTCGACCATGAAGGTTGAACGTCCTCTTGCCAAATCATCTGCGGCACCGACACGGCTGAACAGTCGATCAACGATACCAATATGCGCTTCACGTGCGGGCACGAAGCTACCCATTTGGGCAAGAATTATGATAAGCGCATTTTGTCTTAGGAAGGTCGACTTACCCCCCATGTTGGGGCCAGTGAGGAGCCAAAGTTTTCCGGCTTCATCGCCACCAATGTCACAATCATTTGCCACAAACGGATTTTGAGCGTCGCGTTTTAAAACCTGTTCAACAACGGGGTGCCTGCCACCTTTTATATCAAAGGCAAGACTTTCATCCACTTTCGGACGACAATATTCATAGGTTTCTGCCAAATGCGCCAAGCTTTGTGCAACATCGAGAACAGCAACTGCATCGGCGGTGTTTGATATTTGAACTGCATTTTGCAAGACGCTTGAAACCAGTTTTGAAAAAATTTCGAGTTCAATCTGCAAAGCCTTGCCAGCGGCATTGGCAATCTTGGTTTCAATTTCTGCAAGTTCTATTGTCGTAAAACGCATGGCGTTGGCGAGTGTTTGACGATGAATAAAGGTTGCCTTGCCTTCTTCGCTCATCAAAGGGTCAGCATTATTGGCTGTAACTTCGATGAAATACCCGAGCATATTATTATACTTGATCTTGAGGGATTTAACACCTGTTGCTTCTGCATATTGCAATTGCATTCCTGCGATGACGCGGCGGCTTTCGTCTCGCAGACTTTTTAGTTCATCCAGTTCTTCATGGTAGCCAGATTTGATAAAGCCGCCATCCCGCGCCAAGAGTGGTAGTTCATCGGCTAGTGCGTTTGAGAGCAGGTTTTGCAAATCGTCTGGCAAGGTATTGATGGCTTTTACAGCAGCTGAATACTCTGAGGGTAACTCATCTACATTTGATAATTCTTCAACAATAGCTTTTGCACCGCGTATGCCTGTTAGAAGGCCTGCAAGGTCGCGTGGGCCACCCCGATTGAGCGCCAGTCTTGAAAGTGCTCGCGCCATATCCGGGATTTGTTTGATTGAAAGTCTTAAGCTGCGAGCAAGCTCCGGCTTTTTCAGCAGATAGGAAATTGAATTTTGTCTTTGTGTAATTTGGTCAACGCTAGTCAACGGGCTCATCATGCGTTCAGCTAAAAGGCGACCGCCCGGACCGCTGACTGTCTGGTTGATGGCATGAAAGAGACTGCCCTGCTTTTCGCCTGAAAGCGTGCGCATCAGCTCAAGATTGGCACGTGTCGCTGCGTCGATGAACATGGTGTGATTTGCATCTTCACGCGAAGGCGGCATGAGAGCAGGGCGCTCATCAATTTGAGTTTTCTCAACATAGGCAAGTGCAGCACCTGCAGCAGAAATCTCTGCTTTTGTAAAACTGCCAAATCCGTCGAGCGATTTAACATCAAAATTCGCCTTAAGCCTTTCAACGGCCATCTGACTGTCAAAGAAAGTAGGACTTTCAATCGTGATGGCTTTTTCATCCAGTAGGATCATTTGTTTGATGTCTGGATCGTTATAGATGCTTTCCGGCATCACCAATTCGCGCGGTTCTATTCTTGCAAGTGCAGCACCTAATTCTTGCTGACTTACTTGCGTTACGCGGAAGTTGCCCGTTGAAATATCAATCCATGCAATTGCCATCTCATAACTGTCTTCGCTCTTTTTGATGCGTGCAAGCGTTGCCAGAAAGTTTGAAGAAGAAGGATCGAGTAGTTTTTCTTCCGTTACTGTGCCAGGTGTTACAAGGCGAACAACGTCGCGTCTTACGACTGCTTTTGAACCGCGTTTTTTAGCTTCAGCAGGGTCTTCCATCTGTTCGCAAACGGCTACTCGATAACCAAGGCCAATGAGTTTTTGCAGATAGTCTTCTGCGGCATGAACTGGCACACCGCACATTGGTATATCTTCACCCTGGTGCTTGCCACGTTTTGTGAGCGTAATGCCAAGTGCGCGCGCTGCTATTTCTGCGTCATCAAAAAACAACTCATAAAAATCACCCATGCGATAAAACAACAGACTGTCCATGTTCACAGATTTAATCTCTATGAATTGTTGCATCATGGGTGTAGGCGCTGTTGCTTGCGGTTTATCGTTTGAGGCTTGAGACAATTGCTACCTGATTATCAGAGTTCAGACATATCCCATAAGATTCCTGAAAGTTAAGACTCATGCAAGCTATTGTCAGGACTTACTCCTGCCATCCACAGGTGAAGCAATATGACTTTTGCTATGCTTGCTTGCGTCGGCGCCATAATAACTGACATAGCGTGGATTGATATTTTCAACGGGCAATATGACAGCAATATCTATCGTACCAAAATCTTCATCAGCCACTACGGAATTGGAAAAATAAGCACCCAATCGCAAATAACCTTTTATCAGAGGTGGTAGCGCCTTGATTGCTCTTTTTGGGTCTGTTACCAGTTTTTCATATTGTTTGATGCCAACAGAGTTTGTTGAAGTCGGCTTAACCTGCCACTCAGGTTTATCAGTCGTAAGCGTTGAGAGAAAACCTAGTGCTAGGCTGATTTCTTCCGGGCTCTTTGCGTAGAAAGATGCGCAGCCTGTCATGACATCAACTTTATTGTTTACTGCATAAGACCATGTGCCATGCCACATGAGTTCCATGGTTCTTTTGCTTCGATAATCCTCCAGTATGCAGGAGCGGCCCAGCTCCATGAAGCGTTTTTCCGGATGCTGGCTGGCAAGTGCTTCCAAATCAAATTCTGATTGCGAGCGAAACGGCAGATGCGTATCTTTTGACTGTTTAACGAGGAAGCGTTGAGTGCCAACTGTTTTTGGATTTTTCTTATCACTATTATCAAGGACTAACAGATGGTCACAAATCAAGTCATGCTGTTCTTGTTCCAGCCTCGTATCAGGGTTTGTCTGCTGGGCTGCTGACAGTTCATCGCAAAAAACCTGATATCTTATCTTCTGGGCTTCTTTTAGTTCGGTTTGATTTTCGGCCAGTCGCGTTGAAAGCGATCCCAGCTCCCCAAGGTTGGCAGGGTTTTTTATTGTTTTTGTTTCATCAAGTTCAGGCGCGATTGTCATGGTTTCAATATAAGCGTTTTTTTCAAACCCAGCCATGCCAAAAACTTGTAAGCCTAATTATTATTTGGAATATTATCTACTGCACCCAGAAGCTTTTCAGGCTCCAGTGGTTTGGTCAGGAAACCTGTCGCATCGAATTTCAAGGCTTTGTCTCTTGTGTCGGCTTTTTCATCTGCCGTTAAAATAAAGATTGGAAGTTGCTTATACTGATTGTCTTTTTCGATTGATCGTATTTCCTGTAACGCATCGAGACCATCCATAACCGGCATTTGAAGATCCATAAAAATCAGATCAAAAGCGTCATCGCCCTTATGTTCTTTCCATAGGGAAACTGCTTCAGCACCGTTTTCTGCCCGTGCTACAGAATGGCCCGCTTTTTCCAGGATTGCGCGTGCAAGTTTAGCGTTAATTTCATTGTCTTCAGCGATTAATATTCTTCTTGGTTGGGTTGTTGTAACCAGGGTTGATGACCAGCTTTTTGAACCTGATGTCTCACGGCTGTCAGGTCTGGCCGATTCATTGCCTGCTATGAGGTTAATCAAAGAATGTTTTCTGACTGGTTTAATCAAATAGCCATCAAAGCCTGCCGCCATATAGGCGTCCAGTTGTGATCTTGATTTTGCTTCAAGCAGGATGATTGCTTGTTTTTGCGTTTTCTTGCAGAGGCCTAAAAGGGATAAAATTTCAGGGCTGTTTATATCCAGTGTTTGATCAATCAATACAGTATCAAAACTTGCTGGCAGTGTATCCAGTGTGCTGTTTGTAGCACCATGATCCTTTATGTAAGATTGCAAGGACTGATTTTCGTAATAGTCGGCGCCTAAAATTAGAATGTCTTTGCCGCGTAGCAGTTGTGCGTTTTGAGCGATTTGGTTGACATTAACATCGATCGTAAACTTAAACGTTGATCCCTTATCAATTTCGCTTACCAGATCAATTTTTCCACCCATTTCCTCGATAATGCGTTTCGAGATGGAAAGGCCAAGTCCTGCACCACCATGTTTGCGCGTGCTTTCGTTGTCAGCTTGGGCGAACTCCTCAAAAATTTTATGCTGGTCATCAAGTGAAATTCCAGGACCTGTATCTGAGACTTCAAATTTAAGTCTGGTTTTGCGATTATTTGAGGTTTCAGTTTCAAGTTTTAAATGGACGCCGCCTTTTTCTGTGAACTTCAAGGCATTGCCAACAAGATTGATTAGAACCTGCCTCAGGCGACCAGAATCCACTTCAATCAGTTCAGGAACTGATGCACTTACGTATGAAGATATAGAAATATTTTTCTCGTGTGCGCGCGATGATAACAACTCACAAACATCTTCAACAAGACGGCCAGGCTTGGTGGAAGTTGTTTTTAATTCCAACTTGCCCGCTTCAACCACAGTCATGTCCAAAATATCTTCAATCAGTGTGAGGAGGGCGGTTCCTGAATCGTGCACTGCATCAACATATGCCTGTTGCTCTGGCGTCAGTGGTGTGTCTGCCAACAAACCGGACATGCCGAGAATACCGTTCAGAGGTGTTCTCATTTCGTGACTTACATTAGCAAGAAATCTTGATTTTGCATGGGAAGCGGCTTGTGATGTTTGACTGGTTTTGCGCAGTTCCAGTTCAATATTCTTTTGACGCGTAATATCACGGATCATGGTGCGCACTGCCGTCTCACCTGTTGCGTCATCGCGTAATGATAAGTCTAGCCAAGCAAACCAGCGCTCTCCTTTTTGGGTTTTGATTTTTACATCCCACATGATTTCTGAATCGTTTGATTCTGAGCGTTTAACTTCTTCAAGTAAATCCGGTTTGAAAGGTTTGTTTAGAAAATTATGATGTTCATCGCCAAAGGTTGAGGCGAAAGCTTCGTTGACATAAGTCACCATGCCATCGGCTGAGCGATGCATGATGATGTCTCCAAAAGCCTCAATCAGGCTACGATGGCGCTCTTCGCTTTCGTGCAGTTCCCATGTTCGATTTTGCAAGATATCCAGCTGTAATTCCAGCTCTGCGCGTTCTTGCGAATTTGCTTGAGCGAGTTTTTTTGTTTGGAACACATGTGCGATGATTGCCATGGTGAGAGAGGCTGTAACGACCCCCATAACAAGCATTGCTGATTGGCGTAATTCGAAAAAAATAGGCGCAATTGATGCAAACAGCGCCATGAAAATCGAACACCAAAAAATGATATTCCACAGGTTCCACTTGCTGGCCGTGTTGTCCTTGGATTTTTTTAGTGAATGATGCCCATCGTGATTTCCAATAGGAATATCATTTAATTTGGGCGCATTTACAAAAGGCAATGTTTGTTCGTTCAAGCTATGAGCCTGTTTTGCACTTTTGATATATAAATCCTGATTTTGGTTTTGCTTTTGTGCGGCAAAATCATCAAATTTTTTCTGACCCATACGAACAACTCACTGTAATCTTGGGTCATTAGTTGCATAATTTCATTGAAAAACCGTTTCGATTTGAAACTTGATGCCTATTCTTTTTTACTATTTGCTGATTATATCGTCACGATATGCCTTTAATTTATTCCTCAGGAGAGTGAAATTGTCTTCTTTGACATCATTGCACGCAGGTAAGCCTTGTATTTTGTGTTGCGCAATTACGGGTTCTGTTCCCACAAAGGCTGCAAATCCCGCAGTGCCGATTAGTATTACCGAGCAAGTTGAGAGTTGTCAGGAGGCGGTTGAGGAAGGAGCATCCATTTTACATTGTCATGTAAGAAATGAAGATGAAACGCCGACCTCTGATCCTGAAAAATTTGCCAGATTAAAAGAGGCTCTTGAAAAACACTGCAAGGGTGCAATCATTCAGTTTTCGACAGGTGGACGCAGTGGCGCTGGTAGTGAACGTGGCGGCATGCTGCCTTTGCGTCCTGATATGGCGTCACTTACGGTTGGATCAAATAATTTTCCAACGCGCGTTTATGAAAACCCGCCTGATCTGGTTGAGTGGCTTTCAAGTGAGATGATCAAGTATGAAATAACACCTGAAATTGAGGCCTTTGATTTATCGCATATTATTCAGGCGGCAAAAATGCACGAAGATGGAAAACTATTTGGCAAGCTTTATGTTCAATTTGTCATGGGTGTAAAAAATGCCATGCCCGTTGATAAGCATGTTTTTGATTTTTATGTTGAAACCATGAAGCGGGTTGCACCTGATGCGCCTTGGTGCGCGGCTGGTATTGGGCCTGGCCAATTGGTTGTAAACGAGTGGGCAATTGCTGCTGGTGGTCATACGAGAGCTGGCCTTGAAGATAATGTCAGGCTAGATCGTGAAACCTTGGCGCCTTCAAATGCTGCACTTATAAAACGTGCTGCCGATCTTTGTGAAAAATATGAGCGTCCTGTTGCCAGTTTTGCGCAAGCGAGAGAAATATTGGGATTGCGTACTGTTCGTCATTAAATGGGTCAGTCTCTAAGCTGCAATTGCAAGGCGTTCGCCAGCCGTTCTGTATGCAATTGCTTCTGCCAGATGTATTCTGCCAATGGTTGTAACCCCGTCGAGATCGGCAATGGTTCGCGCAACTTTCAAGATGCGATGATAGGCTCTGGCTGAGAATTTCATGCTTTCTGCAGCGTCGCGTAAAAGTTGCTCTCCGCCTGGATCTGTTGTTGCAATAACTTCTGCAAGGGAAGCAGATGCGTGGGCGTTTAACCTGCACTCGACATCCATTTCTTCAAACCGCTGTTGCTGGATTTGCTGTGCTTTTAAAACTCTTTTGGCAACATTATCAGAAGATTCACTTACCGTTTTTCCAATCATGTCCATGGCGCTGACGGCAGGCACATCGACACGCAGGTCAATACGATCAAGTAGCGGCCCTGAGATTCTTGCCTGATAATCTGATGCACAACGATCACCGCGTTTACAAGTATGGCCGGGTTCGCCTGCCATGCCACAACGACATAGTTTCGTTGCTTTTTTGCAGTATGGCGCTAAGTCATTTAAATCATTACGACCTGTGAGATACTCACGCAATCCTAATTCCCTTGCAGAACATCTTTTGAAGAAACGCTCTGAATTGGGACTGAGACAGATAGATGCAGCTCAATCTATGGGAATTGGTCTCTTTACCTATCTGACATGGGAGACTGGCAAAGTAACAAATCCTGAAATACGAATGTGGAAACACATCATCCAGTTTCTTGGATATGACCCACATGGTGAGCCAAAGAACCTTGCAGAACGACTGAAAGCATACAGACGAAAGCATGGTCTTTCGCAGAAGAAGCTGGCGGAGATTATAAACTGTGATGAAGGCTTGTTAGCTCGATGGGAAAAGGGATGTGCGAATCCGCATGTTGAACATCACCTAACTATCTTGCGTAAAGTAAAATTACTCTAATGTCGGCTATGCGGACCTTTTACTGTTTTCGATATTGATAGTTGTTCAATAAACGACCAAACTGCTTTGCACTATTTGTTTAGGAAGGCTTGAAATGTGACAAGTATATTAATCACAAAGATATAACCATCAAGTATACCGCTAAGAAAA
>CALAIO010000348.1 GCA_937923355.1 uncultured Rhizobiaceae group bacterium
TTAGTTATAATTTTAATGATTATTAGGGTGCTTTGAGTCCGTATTTAAAGCGCTAGAAACTATTTTTCGGGACTGAAAAATGAAATATAATCGTTTAAATAAAGCAATCAAAAACTTCTTGTCGAATAAATCTGGTGAGACTGCGGTTCAAACCAGCTTAATTTTTTCCTTGGCAGTGGTTCTTGGTGCTATTTTTGGTGTTCCCAAAATCAATGATGCAGCCAAACAATATGCTTATCAAAAAGAATTTGGTATTGACCCAGTACAGACAAGTTCTATTGGGCAAGCAGAAAAACAAGTGAAACGATACACGGTCAGAAAATCAATTTTTGACAAGCCTGAATAATCTGGCCCTTTGGCAATTTTTATTACTAAAATTTGACATATGAATTTATTGTTTTTTAAGTCTGTATTTTAACCAGCCTTTTAAACCTTATGAATAAATTAGCCTTACAGAGAAAAGGAAATTTGGCTATGGATATATTTGTTCGGTTTCTAGAAGATGAGACTGGCGCTACAGCAATTGAATATGGCCTTATTGCTTCATTGATTGGGGTGTCAATCTTAATAGGATTAAACGATTTTGGTAGTGCTACTGGTAATCTGTATGATAAAATTGAGACTGCTATAGTTGGTGCAATTGCCAAATCTCAAGAGAAATGATTTATTCTGACTTCCCCAGAAAATTTGACAATTTGTTTTTTGCACTTCCCGGTTTTAAGGGTTTTTGTTGTGAAGGATCGGGTGACCAGCCTGACAAGAAAATAATTTCAAACGTAGCTCTGATTTTTCCATCATTATCCTGATATCTTTCGCGATAAATCTCCTCTGTTATTTCAAACAAATTGCGTGGTGAAAAGCTACGGTTGCTATTTAGGCTGCTGGTGGCGCCCATTGCTCTGAGGTCTGTAATCAGTTTTCTTAAGGAGGAATAGCGCACTGTCAGTAACTCTGTGTCTACAACGGGCAAGGCAAAGCCTGCTCTTTGCAAAAGACTACCGACCTGCCTGACTTCACCAAAAGGATCAACGCGCAAAGTGGCATTTCCGTTTATCATGCTTTCTGCCGTTAAAATGCTGTCTCGTAGCTCCATCAAGGTTCGGTCTCCAGGAAGTGCTGCCAAGAACAACCCGTCATTCACAAGTGTATTCTTGATTTGCGCCAAAGTGCCAGGCAGATCGTTTGACCAGTGTAGTCCAAAAATCGAGGTAATGAGCTGAGCAGACTTTGGCTCTATTGTAATCAGTTCCCTCGAACCTGCCACAGTTGGGACATCTGATTTTTCTTCCAAAGCTGAATACTTGATTACATTGTTAGTTTTTGGTGAGGCTTTTAGATGTTGCAACATGTTATCGAACGGGCTGAACATGTCTATTGCTGTGTCAAACTGACGGTTGGTTGCATTAAGACGTTCTGCCATTATATCTGCAGCTTCCTTAACCAGAAAATCTGCATCTTCTTGGGCAATAATGGCAGCGCGTTTTTGAATGGCTGCTTGTCTTGATGGGCTGAATAATAGAGGTGGACTCGTCTTTTGCATGAACTTCAAATAGTCTTGTTACATGCAAATATCCAGCAAGAGATTTGATGTTACCAAGAAAATTCGCAAATTGGTTGCGAAAGCTTCTGAGGTGCTTGTTCCCAGCACCTGTTTAACCTGCGATCGGTTCGTGGATACTCAAGGCGGTTGTTGTCCGCAATGCTGGAACCAGTTGCGGTTTATAACAAAACCGCTTTGCCCCGTTATGGGTTCTCCTTTTTCAATTGATATGGGTGAAGGTTTTTTAAGTGCAGAGGCAATTTCCGACCCTCCACCTTTCCAGAAATTACGCGCGGTTTTAATCTACGACGAGCTAGCGAGAAAACTGGTCTCTTCCATAAAATATTCAGACAGAACAGATCTCATAAGATGGGTTGCAAACTGGATGAATGTCTCTGGCCAGGAGGTTATTGAAGATGCTGACATTATTATGCCCGTGCCTTTACATACATCACGGCTGCGCAGCCGGAGATTTAATCAGGCTGGTGAACTCGCACATCGCTTGGCTCAGTTAAACGACAAAGAGTTTATGCCTGAAATTCTGATTAGAAAAAAATCAACACGCCAGCAAGTAGGTCTGAGCGAACGTGAGCGAGCGAGAAATGTTTCCGGGGCCTTTATTGTGCCGGAAGAAATGAAGATAAACCTTAAAGGTAAGCGGGTTTTGCTAATCGATGATGTTTATACAACGGGTGCAACTGCAAAAGCTGCTACAAGAGCGCTCAAAAGGGGCGGGGCCAGTCAAATTAACGTGTTGGTCTTCGCAAAGGTTGAAACTTACACGGTTTGAGACCTATATAGCGATCGCAACAGTTAAACAGGAATAAATTATGCCAGAAGTCGTTTTATATACCCGCAAGTTTTGTGGTTACTGCAGTGCGGCAAAGTCTTTGCTAAAATCAAAAGGCGTTAAATTCAAGGAATTTGACGGTACATTTGATAGCAAGGTCAAAGAAGAGATGATCCGCAAGTCAAATGGTGGACGCACCTTCCCGCAGATTTTTATCGGTGACAAACATGTTGGTGGTTGTGATGA
>CALAIO010000349.1 GCA_937923355.1 uncultured Rhizobiaceae group bacterium
CCAAAAATCGGGAACATTTCGCAAATCGCTTCAAGCGTATGCGTTGCAATGTGAAGGCCACCAGTTTGTGAGTAAGATGTATATTGGTCAGTACCAGCGCCGATTACCAACTCGCCTTTATCGGATTGAGAGATATAAGCATGCACGGTGTTAGACATAACAACACAAGGGAAAATCGGTTTTACTGGTTCCGAGACCAGCGCTTGAAGCGGATAACTCTCTAGCGGCATTTGTACGCCAGCCATTTCCATCAAGACAGATGTATGGCCTGCAGCCACAACGCCAACCTGCTTCGCACCGATGGTACCGCGTGTTGTCTCAACACCCGTGACCGCTCCAGAAGCATCGCGGTTGATGCCTTTGACTTCACATTGTTGAATAATATGAACACCCATTTCAGATGCCTTACGCGCATAGCCCCAAGCAACAGCATCGTGACGGGCAACACCACCGCGCTTTTGCAACGCGGCACCCATAACCGGGTATCTGGCAGATTTTGAAATGCTTAGTGGCGGACAAAACTCTTTGGCTTCTTCTGGTGTCAGCCATTTGTTATCAACACCGTTTAGACGGTTAGCATGAACGTGACGCTGAAACACTTGAACGTCATGTACATTATGCGCCATCATCATCACGCCACGTTGTGAGAACATAACGTTATAGTTCAGTTCCTGAGAGAGATTCTCCCAAAGATTGATCGCATGGTTATACATGCCAGCGGATTCATCATAGAGATAGTTGGAGCGAATAATCGTCGTGTTACGGCCCGTATTACCACCGCCAAGCCAGCCTTTTTCAAGCACAGCAACATTGGTAATGCCATGCTCTTTTGCCAAATAATAAGCCGTTGCAAGCCCATGCCCGCCAGCGCCAACGATAATCACATCGTAGCTTGACTTAGGTTCAGGGTTTTCCCACTGTTTTGTCCAACCTTTGTTGGAACGCATCGCTTCTCTTGCAACTGCAAAGGCAGAAAATCTAGACATGTATTTAGATCCTGATAGATGGTTTTGCAGCTATATAACGTACACTGCCCATAGACTGCAATAAATTCTCTTGCGGCAAAAAAGTTGCGACCCTATGCGACGAGCGCCATACCAAACGCGACTTGAAAGAATTATGGGTAAAATATTATTCCCTTAACCTTTGAAGTATCAGGATTTTGTCACATTTCTAATGCCATGGAGAACAAACAAGACAATCAGAACGAATTGCAGAGTGCTGGTAAGCGCAACTTCTTGAACCGCGCAATTATTGGCATGGGCGCATTTGGTGTAGGGTCTTTTTTGTGGATATTAACAAGAGCCGCAAATACGCCAACCGAAATTCAGACAGCAGGCGATCTTAAAATAGATTTAAGCCAAATCCGCGAAGGAGAAACCAAAACATTTGCCTTCAAGGGCAGCCCTGTTTCTGTTCGCCATAGAACAAGTACTGAAATAAATGAAGCGGAAAGAATGTACGGCCCTGGCCTGCGTGATCCATTTGCCAACAATAAACTGTTGCATGAACAAGACCCGGCAACCAATGCGAACCGCAGTATAGCTGGCAAAGCTGCATATAGCGGTTGTCAGCACCTGTACGCATACTCAAAAATGCGCCACAAAACCCAATATGGGAGATTTCAAAGGTTGGTTCTGCCCTTGTTGCGCAAGCCATTATGATTTGGCTGGTCGCGTCATCAAAGGCATAGCGCCAAGAAACCTTCTTATTCCACGCTATCGCCTATCAGATAACAATATTCTACATATACTGGCTTAAAATCATCAAAAGTTGACAATAAACGGATAAATGTCTATCACCCACCACATCAGGCGCGTCCGCTTAATTGCAGGCGCGTTCTTTTATGAATTGGAAGAACCCGCAAAAGAAGGTTCGTAACCCCGCCAAAATGGCACAAATAGGTATAGACTTATGAAAATAAAGAATTCTCTAAAATCCCTTAAGGGTCGTCACCGCGCAAACCGTATGGTACGTCGTCGCGGCCGTGTTTACATCATCAACAAAGTAAACCCGCGCTTCAAGGCACGTCAGGGCTAAGCCTGACACATCAGATTTAAATGTTTTGATGGCGGTCCGTGTTAATTCACAGGCCGCCATCACTCTTTTGTAATTATCAAAATTCACTATTTGACGTTTTCAAATCCTGCGTTACCTTTAGGATTATGAAAATCTTGCACATAATTTTGATCTCAAGTCTGTTTTTGGCAATGCCCGCAACCGCAATTGCGCAACAAAGCATCACACCACCAGACGAAGAAACAACTCAGCCTATTTTGCCGCCTGAAGATAATCCGGTTCTGGAAAGCGGAGAGACGCTGGATCGTCTGTTTGAGCAATTAAAGAAAGATCCAAAGAAATCCTCAGCCAGCGCAACGGCAAGAATGATTTGGCGTGAGTGGACAGCCTCCGGTTCAAAAAGCATCGACCTACTCATGTCTTGGGCGGCAAGAGCCATGCGCGATCAGGAATTTGCAAAAGCGGAAGACTTGCTCGATCAAGTAATCGTTTTAAACCCTGAATATTCAGAAGGCTGGAACCGCAGAGCCACATTGTATTTCACCAAACTTGATTACGGGCGCTCACTCGCAGACATAGAAAAAACACTCGCACTTGAACCCAGACATTTTGGAGCGCTTTCAGGCTTGGCGGTTATCATGCAGAGACTTGACCGCAATGAAGACGCGCTCAAGGCTTGGTACCGTGTCTTGGAAATTTACCCTGCCAATAAGGCAGCGCAAGATGCAGTGATAGCGCTTGAAGAAGAACTTGCAGGCAGCAGAAGCTGACCTTCATCATGGCACTCCTGTTCAAAATACTGCTTGGGCTTATCGTCCTGGCACTCACTGCCCTTTTCATTTATGCTTATTTCATTGCCAAGGATATATGGGAAAGCTTTCCACACATTGGCACCTTCAAAACGATTAATGGCGCCAAACTTCACTATGTCGATACCGGTGAAATTCCTGACAAAACCAAACCAGCCGTAATTTTCATTCATGGCGCAGGTGGCAACCTTCAAGACCCGATGCCGATATATAGAAAACCGCTTGAAAACAATTTCCGCGTCATCTTTCTCGACCGTCCGGGACAAGGATATTCTGAAGGCTTTGAAGGTTCCAACGATGTAGCGATTCAAACAAGCTCTATCGCCAAACTCATGGATGAACTGGAAATTGAAAAAGCAATTGTTGTAGGTCATTCATTCGGCGGTGCATTAGCGTCCACTTTCGGCGTTTTATATCCTGAAAAAACCGCAGGCCTAATCCTGTTAGCGCCAGTAACTCATCCTTGGCACACAGGTGTCGATTGGCATTATGATTTGGGAAATACACCTGTTCTGGGCTGGCTCTTTTCTCATACACTTGCTCCCGTTGCAGGACATTTTATCTATCCAGGAGCAATCAAGAGATTATTCCTACCCAATGAAATGCCCGCAGATTACAAGGAAACCTCAGCAACAAAACTTGCGCTCTTGCCTGCAAACTTTCACTCTAATGCGAAAGACATTGCGCGTGTCCATCACCACGTCGAAATCTTCCAAAATCGCTATAAAGAAATTACTGCACCGACGCACATATTTCACGGCGATAAAGACGATATCGTTAGCCTTGAAATTCATTCCATCAACGGCTTGTCAAAAGACATCCAACATTCAAAATTATTCATACTGGAAGGTGTCGGTCACAAGCCTGATTATGTGGCCAGCGATCAGATCATCAATTCAATTATGCAAATCACAAAAGAGGCTACTTCAAAATAGAAATATCAAAGCGATGTATTTCTTCTACCAGCTCAGCAAGTCCATTGGCAGCTTGCGCAATTAAGGCATCACCTTTAGCAGCCGTTGCGGCTGAGGCATCACCATTCACACCATGAACATTTAAATCTTGCGCTTTCCAGCCAAACGCATGGGGCCCATAAGCGCGAAGATGTTTGTTTTCTTGTGATAGAGTTTCCTGATAATTGGAGAAATTTTCAGTCTTTTTCATGTTCACTGTCTGA
>CALAIO010000350.1 GCA_937923355.1 uncultured Rhizobiaceae group bacterium
ATGCTGGATGGTGGTGGTCTGGATGAATTAACACTTACAACCAATGGCTCGCAGCTCGCCAAATATTCAAATGAACTCGTAGACGCAGGCGTAAAACGCATCAATGTCTCGCTAGATACATTAGATGAAGCAAAATTTGCAGAAATCACCCGTTGGGGTCGATTGCCACAAGTTATGACCGGCCTGGAAGCTGCCAAAAAGGCTGGTCTTCAAATCAAGATCAACGCCGTTGCTCTTAAAGAAGTCAACGAACATGAAATTGAAGGCATGATGCAATGGGCGCATGGCGAAGGTTTTGACTTTACGCTTATTGAGACCATGCCTTTAGGTGAAATCGATGAAGACAGAACCGATCAATACCTGCCACTATCGACAGTTCGCGAACGGTTGGAAGAAAAATACTCTCTGGTTGATATACCCTATAAAACCGGTGGTCCTGCACGTTATGTTAAAGTGAAAGAAACAGAGGGTAGAGTTGGCTTTATCACGCCCATGACCCATAATTTCTGTGAAAGCTGCAACCGCGTACGCTTAACTTGCACTGGCACATTATATATGTGCCTTGGCCAAGACGATGCAGCAGACCTTCGAGCACCGCTACGCGGCTCAAACGGCAATGAGCTTGTCAGCCAAGCAATTGACGAAGCTATTGGACGCAAACCCAAGGGGCATGATTTCATTATTGGACGCAACTCAGCGCCATCCGTCTCTCGTCACATGAGCACAACGGGCGGATAATTCTAAATTTTTCTTTTTAATGAAATACAACATACCTTATAGTATGTTTTGTGTTTAAGTATTCCATTCCACTATTCAACTAGCGAAGCAGTAATGCAACCAATTTGATATTTTCAAAATAACATACTATAAAGTACGTTATGAAAAACTCACCACAACAAAAAACCAAGCGCTTTGATAAAAACAGTTGGCTTTTGCTTGGTCTGGAGTATTTGATCCAGCAGTACTCCGAACCGATTACAATCGATGAATTGTGCAAAAGTGCAGGAAAAACAAAAGGTTCTTTCTATTTTCATTTCAAGAATATTGATGAGTACCTGGAAAGCTTGGCTCAATACTGGCTCAATGAGTTCACAGAGAAAATCATACAAAAGCCAATGCAAAAAACGCAACGTCTTGATTTATTAAACCAGCTTGCTGCCAGACTTGATCTTGATTTGGAAGTTGGTATTCGTAATTTGGCTCTCAAAAATGAAAACGTGCAAAAAAGAGTAAACAAAGCAGATCAATCACGCATTCAATGGCTGTCTGCACTTTATAAAAACTCTGGTTATTACAACGAAGAGCAGGCAAACGCCTTGGCTGCCATTGAGATTGCCGCTTTTACAGGTTTTAAATTGATTAGTCCTGACATGAAACCGGTTGAAGCCAGAAATTTATATGAAAACTTCTTAAAACTAACTAATCGCGCTTAATCAACCAACCTTGATAATGCGCGATGCGCCCACCAATTCGAAACTTAAGCAAGACATCAAAAACAAACCGCCCTTCCTCATCCACTTCTTCGTGGGAGATACTTTGAGGCATGAGAAATGTCGGAAAAGGTATAAAACCAAACAGTCTGCCGCGAATGACTGGATAAAGCAGCTTTTCATCTACCAACTTCAACCCCAACCGAATGGAAAGCGGGCCAAACCGTTCCTCGACAAAACCATCCCGATCAACAGAAAGGTTGGAATAAAACGGCTGGCCATCAAACTCTCGCAGCCACTTCTCTTCTTTTTCATCACTGGTAATCGTCACTTTAACAGGCATTTCACCATCGCCTGTTGGAAACCCGACCAGTCTGGAAGCAATGCGCCCAAGCAGCCCTGTTGGCCCTTTGACCTTTGCCATACCCTCATAGACATTAATCCCGACCCCGCTGTGCAAGACCTTGATGGGTTGCGGCAGAGCCTCGAAATCCTTGCCCAGCCCTTGTTTGAAGATCGGTTTAGCAATCTGATTATGGACTTGCGTCTTACCGCCAAATTTTGCCAAAGCCATATCCAGCTCATCCAGCGTGATTTCACCAAGGCAAGCGCGGGCTCCAGAAGTGACCTCTCCATCAAGAAGTTTATTCAGCAAAATAGAGACAGGCAAAGTTGGAATATTTGGCCCATGCCCATCATCTGCAATCAAATCCCATTCACGACGCTCATAAGTACCATCAGGCTTTTGCCCTAACACACTGACTTTCATTCCGCCTTCATCACTGCCTAGAGCTTCAAACCAACTGGCGAGCCAACGCAAAATGCCTGCCAAAGGCTCAAGTGACTTAACGAGGCCAGCTGAGACCAGCCAGCGTCCAAAGACCAACGCATAATGAAAAAGCTTAAGCTCAAGCCCTGCTTTGAAAACAACTGTTTCGGCCTGATACCGCTGTGAGAAAAACGCAATATCGGGCGTATCAACAAAAGAAGCGAGCCTGCCTGTTATTCTATTTTTTCCCTCAACCGATAAATCAAAACCTTCCGTTTCACCCCAACCCAAAACACGCTCTTCTTTGCCATAACGTGTCAGTGTCATAGGTTGTCCGATTTGGCTTAAGATTGAGCGCATAACAGAGAGCGTTCGTTTGGCACGATTGCCCGGTATGATGACTGTCGTAATAGAAAGGACACGCGAAAAATCTTTGGTCAAATAATTCGCTACACTGGAAGAAATAGCAGGCGTTGAACTGCTGCCTGAAAGGGCTACAACATCATGCTCTTTTGCAAGCCCATCCAGCTCACTAAAGCCTTTAACAAAATCGCTAGCATCCGCAATATCAAGATAATGACACCCTGCGCTGATTGCCAATTTGGCAAATTTGTATGGTTCTTCACCATAAGCCTGATACGGCCCTGCACAATCAACCACAGCAAAGGGGTTTAGGGTTTCAAGCGCCCTTTTAACAGCACCATCATCCTGACGTTCCAAAGCGTAAGCTCTGCCACCATGGACGCTACAAAACGCATCCAAGGTAGCTTGATTACGACCAGAACAGACAACGTCGAGCTTTCCTTCGCCAATAAGCCGCTGCGCCAGCAAACCACCAAACAACCCAGTAGCACCGAGTATAAAAACAACAGGCTTAGTCATTGATAAATCTTGCTTTTAATTCCGGAGAAGAAATGAGACAAGCATCACGCCGCCCAAACCATTCATAACGATTGCGCGCAATCTTATAATAAAACCAATCGAGAAATCTGGAAGGCAAAAACTCAAAGATTGCGACCGCCTTGTAAGGCCAACCCAGTAATTTCATTGCAGCAAAGAAAGCATAAAGACGCTCATACAATTTGCCCTCAATAAAAATTAAATTCGTATCATAGTCATCCGGCTTCAAATCATAATATTCATACAATTGCTCACCAAATTCAGACTGGGCAATCGCAAAATTGAATTGCTCTTTTTTATCAGCGCGAACAATAAAATTGAAGAAACCAGAACACAAAACGCACTCCCCATCAAAAACAATCAGGTTCTTGTTTTCAAGCTG
>CALAIO010000351.1 GCA_937923355.1 uncultured Rhizobiaceae group bacterium
ATTGAACAGGTTCGTCGCTCTGGCATTTTTAATTAAGAATAATCCGTTTGGCAAAGGCAACTTGGTTGTCCCTGGTCACTCGCTAACTAAAGGTTTTGACCGATGAATATTATTGAACAGCTTAACGCTGAAGAAGCCGCTCGCATTGCAGAGGCTCGCACACTCCCAGATTTTGAACCAGGTGATACCGTTCGTGTTCTCGTTCGCGTGACAGAAGGCCAGCGTACGCGCGTACAGGCTTTTGAAGGCGTATGTATTGGCCGTCAGGGCAAGGGTTTTGACGAAAACTTCACAGTGCGTAAAATCTCTTACGGTGAAGGCGTTGAACGTTCTTTCCCTATGTACTCTCCACTGGTTGAAGGTGTTGAAGTGGTACGTCGCGGTAAGGTACGTCGCGCGAAACTTTATTACCTGCGTCAGCTACGTGGTAAGTCTGCTCGTATCTCGGAGAACACTGGCACACGCGCCAAAAAACTGAATGATCTTGAGCGTCAGGCAATGCTTGATGAAAAAGCAAAGATCGAAGCTGAAAAAATTGCAGCAGCAGAACAGCTGGCGCAAGAAAAAGAAGCAGAAGATGCAGCAGCAGCTGCGGAAGCAAAAGCGGCTGAAGAAGCAGCGGCAGCAGAAGCACCTGCTGAAGAAGCTCCAAAAGAGTAATTCAATCAAATTACAAAAATTCAAAGGCGGCTGTTTCAGTCGCCTTTTTTGTTTAAATCCTTTTTGCCAAATTCTTGACGTGCATTTAAGATAAGTGCATATCTTCAGGCAAAATTCTTCGCATAAATGGAATGATAAAAATGGCTAAAACGCTTTATGACAAAATCTGGGATGACCACCTTGTTTCAACCGATGCAGATGGCACATCGCTTCTGTATATCGACCGTCATCTGGTGCATGAAGTAACCAGCCCACAGGCCTTTGAAGGTCTTCGTATTGCTGGTCGCAAGGTTCGCCAACCGGAAAAAACTTTGGCTGTGGTAGATCACAACGTTCCAACATCTCCTGACCGCGTTAACGGCATCGCCAATGAAGAAAGCCGCATTCAGGTAGAAGCCCTGGCACAAAACGCAAAAGACTTCGGCATTGAATATTATTCAGAGCACGATAAGCGCCAGGGTATCGTTCACATCATCGGCCCTGAGCAAGGTTTCACATTGCCAGGCATGACGATCGTTTGTGGTGACAGTCATACCTCTACGCACGGTGCTTTTGGTGCATTAGCACATGGCATTGGCACATCAGAAGTTGAGCATGTTCTGGCGACGCAAACACTTATTCAGAGCAAAGCCAAAAACATGCTGGTCAAGGTCAACAACAAACTTCCAGAAGGTGTGACCGCTAAAGATATCATTCTGGCTATCATCGGCGAAATCGGTACGGCTGGCGGTACAGGCCACGTGATCGAATTTGCGGGCGAAGCCATCGAAGCGCTTTCGATGGAAGGTCGCATGACCGTTTGTAACATGACCATTGAAGGTGGTGCGCGTGCAGGCCTGATCGCACCAGATGAAAAAACGTTTGAATACATCAAAGGCAAGCCAAAAGCCCCATCGGGTGCGGCATACGATATGGCCGTTGAATACTGGAAAACGCTAAAATCAGACGAAGGCGCGCATTTTGACAAAGTCATCGAACTGGACGCGGCCAATCTTCCGCCAATAGTATCCTGGGGTTCATCTCCAGAAGACGTGATTTCAGTAACCGGCGTTGTGCCTAATCCGGCTGATCTTGAGGATGAAACACAACGCACCTCAAAACAACGCGCGCTGGATTATATGGGTCTGACCCCTGGCACACCCATTCAGGACATCAAGCTTGACCGTGTCTTCATCGGCTCATGCACCAATGGCCGCATCGAAGATCTTCGCGCAGTAGCGCAAGTGGTTGAAGGCAAAAAAGTTGCCGAAAACGTAGATGCCATGATTGTACCCGGGTCCGGTCTGGTCAAGGAAATGGCTGAGAAAGAAGGTCTCGACAAAATCTTCAAGGAAGCAGGTTTTGATTGGCGTGAGCCTGGTTGTTCCATGTGTCTTGCCATGAACGATGACCGCTTGAAACCGGAAGAGCGTTGTGCCTCAACCTCAAACCGCAACTTCGAAGGTCGACAGGGCTTTAAAGGTCGCACGCATCTTGTCTCACCTGCCATGGCAGGTGCCGCTGCAATTGCTGGTCATTTCGTTGACATTCGCGACTGGAAGTAAGATTTAAATCCAAACAAAAAAAAGGCCTCACAAATAGTGTGAGGCCTTTTTTGTTTGTGAAATCCTGATTATGGGCGTTTGAAGAAAAACCCTTTTCTGGAATTTGAAATGTCGATTCTCTTTCGCTTATTTACCTTCCTGCTTTGATCAGAAAGTCTTCTGTCGATGGCATTATAATCCCGCTGCCCTTGAGAGTTATTTTGCTCAACATAATTGCGGTTAAAAATCGACGTTTCTTGAGCCAGAGTTATTGAATAAACTGGCTGAAACAAATGTGCATTTTGCGTCTGCGCTTGTGCTTGCGCGGTTAAAATAAAACCCGAAGCCACCAAGACAGAGGTTTTTAAAAGTAAATTTCTCATATTCTTTTCCTTATCAAT
>CALAIO010000352.1 GCA_937923355.1 uncultured Rhizobiaceae group bacterium
CTGCAGATCGAATTTCAAAGCTGGTCTTCAAGATTGTATCGATAACACGCGTTACACCCTTTCCATCACAAAGACTTGCTGCGTTTTTGCTCATCAGTGAAAGCAATTCCGGTTTTGTGAGCAACTTTTCAACAGCAGAAGAAATTGCTTTTTCTTCTGTTGGAACAGAAAAACCAGCCTCTTTTTCATTCAGTATCTTGGCAATTTCAATCTGATTATCAGCAATCGTCAAAACTACAGTAGGCAAACCCAGGCAACACCGCTCCCAACTTGTTCCACCGCCTGCGCCTATAACGAAATCTGCCTTGGTCATTTCTGCAGCCATATTATTTGAAAAGCTCACTAGCTCTATATTTTGTCCAATAGCTTTGTAATCATGCAAATGCGCATCAGGTACATCACCTGTAATCACAGTTGCAGAAAACGAATATTTCTTGGCAACCTCGCTTAATGCTTGGCCAATAATCCGAAGGGGCTTTCCTTGATCGCCACCACCGAGCGTTACGAGAATATGGCAGTTTTGATTATCAGCCTTCTTTTCCACTTCCATCCTTAAGCGCCTGAATTCATCACGTAACAAGGCAAAGTCAGTCCCCAAACATAAAGCAGCATTATCAGAAACCAGCGGACGGTATTCTACAGCTTCCCGCCCGTATGTCTGATCAAGCAATAAATCACAATCATGCTCTCTTAAGAGATCATCAATGACCATGATTTTTGTTTTAGGAAACTTGGCTCGAAACTCTTTTTCCCAGCGTCGATCGATCTCGTAATGATCAACAATAAGCCAATCTATAGGGTTTTGTGAGATGACATCGATGGTTTCATTTACATCGACTTCAAAAGGGACGCCTAACCAATCCTGGCTTAACTCAACATCATCAACACTTAAAAGTATCAAGGGAAAATCATTGCCAATAAATCGTTCAGCACCATTACCTTCAAAGTCACGACAAATGAAAAAGCACTCAAACCCACACTTTTTTAAACCATTTGCCAGCGTCAAACAGCGCATTAAATGCCCCATACCGATAATCGGCGAACTGTCTACCCGAAACGCAAATCGCATATACACAAAAGCCCTACTAACAACTTCGCCTATTGGCATTTGTTGCACACTCTGCCAATAAGAGAAAGTAACTTATAAGTATTTTAAATACCTAAAAGACAAAGCAATTATTATGACCTCAAAGCCCATATGTATTATACCAGCGCGCGGTGGTAGTAAGCGAATTCCTCGAAAAAACATAATCCCGTTCAACGGAAAACCACTAATTGCTTGGTCAATTGAAACCGCTTTGAAAAGCAAGGTATTTTCAAGAGTTATTATTTCAACCGATGATGCGGAGATTGCTAGCGTTGCACAAGATTACGGTGCAGAAATACCTTTTATGCGAGAAGCAGAACTAGCCAACGATTTTGCTACAACCGCAGAAGTTATAGAAGATACACTATCAAAATTGGAGCATACTGAACACACTTGTTGTTTGTATCCAACTGCACCTTTAATCAAAATAGACGATTTTCAAAGCACATATGCCAAACTGATCGACACAAACGCAGACTGCATCATCAGCGTTACAGAATATGATTTTCATCCGTTAAGAGCCTTTGAGATTGAACAAGGTGGCCGATTAAATTTCAGATGGCCAGAAAATGCCCTTACCAGATCACAAGACCTTCCAGACTTACTCCACGATGCAGGAGCATTTTATTTCTTCAAAACAGCAGCGTTTAAGGAACAAAATAAACTTGTCATGGAAAAGACAATAGGCCATTCGATTGAACGTAGCAGAGCTGTTGATATCGACACACCAGAAGATTTGGAATTTGCCAAGTTACTGCATGCGCAAATGATGAAAGTTTAAAGCATGGCTTTATCAGATAAACGCATTGGACTGATTGGCTTTAACAGAAAAATTGGCAAGCTTTTTGAAGCGTCCGGCCTGCTCATAGAAACTCATATTTATGCAAATGAGATTCATAAAAAAAGAAACGTTGAAAGCAACCCAAAATTCATAAATTTCCATGATTGGAAATCCTATCAATTTTCAGATGAATATTACACCACCGCACCGTCTGCCATTGTTCAACAGGCAAAGGAACAAGTTTTCGAGGAGTTCATCAGATGTACAGACAGGTGGCCTTGGTCCTCGCAGCTGATCAACAACTGGAATGACTATGATCATCTTTTTCAACTCGCGTGCAATCATTCTTATTATTTATTGAAAAACCGCGAACTTGATTGTCTTGTCTATTCTAATGTCCCGCACCAAGGTTTAGCACTTGCACTATTTGCCGTTGCAAAAGCATTAGAAATCCAAACCCTGGTTTTTTCTCAAACCTTGTTTTCTGGCAAAAGCTGGCTAACAGAACATTGGGATGACATTGGTGAATTTAAAACTGCAGAAACTACTGAAGAATTTGCAATCGACATATCCGCACCTAGTGCGCAGCCATTTTATATGTCGAATGTCAAAGGCAAACATAAGCGCAAATTTAAAAATCTTTTACAACAATTACGCAGCCGAAGTCTGATTACATTGGGACTGACAGGCATTAGCAAAGAACAAAGAAGAAGTAATTTTCAACGCAACTCAAAACGCTGGCAAAATGCAATTGAGGACAGTCGGTATTTAGAGAAAAGAGATTGTGTTTTTACCGAAAAACTAGCGCCTGCAAAATTCGTTTATATCCCACTTCACTTACAACCAGAAATGACAACTGATGTGCTTGGCGGAAAGTTTGCAGATCAAGTATTGGCAATTGAAAAACTTAGAGAAATCGTTCCCGCCGATATTCCAATTTGCATAAAGGAAAATCCAAAACAAACTGGGCTCTTACGCAGCGAAAGTTTTTTTCACAGACTTGCGCACATAGAAAATTTGAAATTTATTTCGCCAGATGTATCAAGTTTTGAATTGATACAAAAATCAATGGCCGTAGCAACCATTACCGGAACCGCTGGCTGGGAAGCCCTGCGTATGGAAAAACCGGTTATCGTCTTTGGGGCATCGTTCTGGAGAAATCTACCAGGCGCATTTCATATAACAAACAATCCCAATTGGTCGGAGATAAAAGATTTCAAATACGACGAGCTGAAATTACATAATGCTGTGAAAAAACTAAGCAGATTTGCGCATGAAGGGACTTGCGATTTGCTATACGCTAAACAAGTCACAAACTTTGATGAAGACAAAAATGCTTCTGCATTGTTAAATGCAATATTATTACACATTGAAAAAGCTTAGCTGGTCAGCCTTTAAAAGTAAGCTGTTGCTTTCCAAGAAATAACTGTTTGATCGTTTCAGCTACACTTTTAACATTCTGCTCTTCGTCGTATGCTTCTACAATCTTGATGTAATGGCGCTCCACGACACCATCATGACATGATGCGAGAAGCGTACCAGCTGCTTTTTCGAGTTGAGAATGATTGATTTTGTACTTTTCAAATGTTGAATATTTGAACTTGTTGGACCATCTAAAAATACCTGGAAAGCTTGAGTACCATGTATTGCCAAAGACGATTGCTTTCTTGCCTTTGCGAACAGCCTCCCACCCCACGGTACCTGTAATTGTGGCAACACCTTCACAATGGGCAATCAACGTGTTGGTATTTGCAAATGAGGGCATGAAAACAACATTAGGAATGCGGTTCAACCGATGGAAAAATAATGGCCCACGTGAATATGCACCCTGCTTGGGGTTTTCTTTCACATAGATTTTAACGTCATCTGGTAAAACTCTGGATAGCTCTTCAATCGCCAAAAGCTGATCGCGGAAACGCCCTCCCAAGGACGAGGTAGTCATCTCTGGTTGTAGCTGTAACGGGAAATAAATGAAGCGCTGCTCAATATCGATTTGTTGATTTTCAAATTCCATCAAGTGCTCAAAATAAGCCATTTCGTTTTCATGGAAAAATCTCGAAAACGGATCGCGCCAAGATGGTAAGCCAGCATAAATCTCTCTGGCTCTCTTTATCAATCTGAAAAAGTGAAATGGCTGTAAAAGCATACTAGGTTTTTTGAGCAAAATGTAAGCCAGAATATTAAACCAACCCTTTACAGAAAGTTTGCCGCCCTTATCTGCTGCCTGGCCAATATCTTTCATGTAAAACAGATCAAGATTTTCTTTTTGATCAATCGGCATGGGTTCCGCTTTTGGTTTTTTCCCATCGAGAAACCCATAATCTACAACAGTTTCCATTGAAAAATATTTGTCTGGGAAAATAGATTGCGTCAGCACGACCGTCTTTATGCCGAGACATTTGCAAATATCATATAAAACCGTATCACAAACTAAGTGCGGAACATTGAAAAACAGCGCATGCGTAATCTTTTCTTCCTTGATTTCCTGCGCCAGCATATCGCTCAAGATGTAAAAATAATCGAGATAATCCTGCAAGTTTTTCAAATTGTGCGAGCGATAACGGTAGCCATCCGAGTACCTAAACAGCTGGT
>CALAIO010000353.1 GCA_937923355.1 uncultured Rhizobiaceae group bacterium
GACGGCAAAACCAAAATAGGCGCTATTTTCTTTGCTCATGGGCTGGGTGGCACTGCTGTTGGAACTGTTCAAAATCAAAACCTGATGCGTATGGCAAACAGGCTTGGCGTTGCACTGATTGGCTTAAAGGCAAAACGCAACGACTGGAATGTTAAAAATTCGCCTGCAGGTAGATCAGATCGCAGTTCCAATGAATTTCGATATCTAGATGATGTCATCAAGGATGCGACGCGCCGTTTTCCGATTAACAAAAGGAAACTCATGCTGGCTGGCGTCTCTGTTGGCGGCACCTTCACCTGGACGATGGCATGCACGGGTCGCAATCGCTTCGCTGCTTTCATGCCCATCTCAGGCACCTATTGGCTAAATCCCCCCACGTCGTGTTCAGCAAAATCCGCCAACATTATTCATGTGCATGGCACTTCAGACCTGACCGTACCGCTGACGGGTCGCCGTGTTGGATCATCCGCGCATAGCAACGTCAACGAAGTCATCAACGCTTATGCAAAAATTGGGAAATATAAAAGAATAGGCAAATCCGCAGTCTCAAATCTGAACTGTACAAAACGACGAAACTTCCGAGGTCGCATTCTGGATTTCTGCCTGCACGGCGGTGGCCACAGATTCAGGGCAAGCGACATCGAATACGCATGGAGACGCTTCCAATCACTTGATATTTTATAAAACCAATTTAAGCAGAAGCTTCCAAATCTGCCCACATGTCTTCAATCCAGCCTTTGATAACAAGCGCTTCTTCCCAGCGGTTGGACATCTCTTTGCCATTAGCATCTGTCATTGCATATTCTGGCGGCCCAAGTTCGCAGAGAAAAATACAATCTCCGCTTTCATTACGCTTGCGCCAAGACGTCAGACCTTCAAGCCACCACCCCTTGAACAATTCCACCCACTTTTGATGTTGTGGAAAATCAAGCTGCAATTGAATTTGCTGGCGACTGGCCACCCTGCCCTGAAACGAATCCGATCGTTCCAAAATACGAGTGATCAATCCCATATCGCGTTCGGAAAGCGGATACCAGAATTCACGATCAACTACATAATGCGAAAGATCCGCACACATGCGCATTTCAGGAATTGCATCTAACAGACACAGTGTTGAATAAAGATCATTGGTGATACAATTACGATGCGCTTCGAACTGAATGGGCATGCCTTCCTGCTCAGACATTTCAATCCACTCGCGAATAACCGGGATCATGCCATCTACAGAAAGCGGCATCACCTGCCCAATCACATCGACAAAGGGGGAGCCAAAATCCTTCGCCATTTTCAGCGTATCACGAAGGCTCTCAACCGTTTTTGGAAAAGCAACTATTAAAGGCGTAAGCCCAACCTTCTCCATCATCGGTTGAACTTCATAGGCCTGCGCCACATCGCCTGCACCTAGATCAATCGCCATGCCATCATAGCCTGCGCCGGCCACCATTTCACAGACTTGCTCATAGGGGAGTTTAACGCCTGTCTGATCATGCGGCTGCATAGCCCAAAGCGATGTATAAGTTTTAAGTTGCCTGCTCACCCTTCGGCCTGCATCTTCATAACGCGGCCGCCAGACGTTGGCACAACCCAGACTTCGTTCATCGGATATTGGCTCTCATCTTTTTGGGTGAGCTTTTTGATGACGGCGACCTGAAATTCAATCCAGCCCATACGATGCACTTCGCCAACGCTGTCTTCAAGCTTGGCATTGAGTTCTTTTAATTTCCAAAACGGCACAGTAGGAAATGTATGATGCGCCGTATGATAAGGCATCTGCCAGCAAAGCCAGCGCATGATGAAATTCGTTCGGGTTGAGCGCGTATTATCCAGAATATCGCTCTCATGACTAAGCCCCAAATGCTCAATTGTATTCTGCAACTGATGCACCGGTTTGGTGATGATCATAGGCAAGAGCCAGAAGGTCACCGCAACCCAGCTTTGGAAATAAATTGATAGCAAAGCAATCACCGCATAGCCCGCAAGGTGCAAACGCGACTCCAAAACGACCTTCGCTTCTTCATCCCTGGTAATAAACGGTTCAACGATTTTACCTGTCGTACGGCGCAACACACCGAAGATACGGTTTCGCCAGTAGGTAATCCCAAACAACCAAAGCAGATAAGTCTTAAGCGTATAAGGTTCGCGCACCAACTCCCCATCGCGCTCCCAGTTTTGCGTATATTGATGATGTGCAAAGTGCATGATCTGGTCAAAGTCACGCGGGAAGATCATCGCAAAACCAACCGCACGGCCAAAAAACTCATTCACACCCTTGGTCTTGAAAACCGTACCGTGCGAAAGCTCATGCTGAGCCGCATATAGAAAATTAATCAAGACACCCAGCACAAAACCTGAAAGCAAGACCCACCAAGTTCCCATCATTTGCGCATGCAAAACACAAGCAATCCCAATCGCCCCCAAATGGCTCGCCATCTGAAGCGATCCATAAAAATCAGACTTTTCGTTTAAGGCTTTGAGTTCCACAGGTTCCAAAACCTTACGACGAGAAAAACTAGCGTCCATCTATCCCTCCCAAGAAGATGTAGTATTTGAGAGAAGTATAGCCGATTTTAAATCGGGGGGAAGTAGGCTAATTCAAAATCTAAAGTGAGATTTACAACCCTAATGGTGAGCAGTGGCTATACGAACAAAGATTGATTTCGCTGCAAACGCGTCAATGAACGCTCACGGTGACAATGATTGCGGCCGTCATTGTGAAATATCTTTCATTAAACATGAAAGCTAATAATAATCATGCCCCAATTTTTATTTACCAGACATTCCTCCATATTGAAGTATAAAACGACTTTACATTCAGATAGAAAAAGCTTTATGTCCTAAATACCATTAGAAAATCTACAACAGTTTTTGATGATTAATATATGTCAATTGGGTGTAAAATGCAGATCAAGTTTAAATTCAGTTCCACGATCATTTTAATTGTGGCAACACTTATTTTGGCGGCTTGTGTATCAAAAAAACCACCGCCACCAACCTTATCCAAAGAAAACGATCTGCAGAATTTTATCTACGAGCGAGAAGTCATGCAACGCCAGTTGACTGTGACTGGTTCAGTGAACCAAGTAATTCCTGCTCGTGTATTTAATGTGAGGTACACTCTTTCTTGTCTTCGTAGCGCTGATGGTCGTGCAGCTGAAACACGCTTTAATGAAGCAACTAACATAATTGATGAAAAGATGCCTCGTTTTGTAGAAGGATCTACACGGTCAAACCCATTTTACCGCATAGGGTGGCCTGCAAGAACCAATCGCTTAATCGTCGAACAAACAGGTTGTGAAGCGATAAAAACGGATTGGATACAATTGTCAGAAGGGCGCGAGGAAGCTTTAAAGTGGGTCGTTGAAAATATGCTGTTAGGGGATTTATTACGTTATTCTCGTGGACTGAACTAAGTCTCTAGCTTTATACGCATCTGCGTAACGCGGGTGGCAACTGGTATGATTTAAGCGCTGAAACATTACGACCCTAGTCTATGCAAAATCTAGAAAGAGTGGCGATGATTATTAAGACCTAACCTATTTGCATTTCACATTGTCAGCTTTTACCGCATTCCAAACAGAGCGTAAAAGTTCTAACGAAAGTTCATCAGTTTCGACATTGATATCCGCAGCAAGTGTAAATGCCTTAAGTGCTTTATTCCCGCGTTCATCCCATTTATTATTCATTGGCCCGCGATAACATCTAGCAATCTGTAATGCGCGTTGAAAATGTTTCGGTAAATCTGAAACAAAAGGATCAGGCAAAAACGGAATTTCACTTGCA
>CALAIO010000354.1 GCA_937923355.1 uncultured Rhizobiaceae group bacterium
TCACGCAGTGTGGTGTCGAATAGATAAATACGTTCTTTGGTCATTTTTCTGGCCATTCTTTTGTATCGTGATCAGGATGTTGGTAATTCTCAACTGACCTCATAAAATCTTGAATATGAGGTTCATCCTCAGGTTTTCGAATTGGAAGATCATGAAGTGTCTTAAAACAAGAAAGCATATCTGCCGGATTAACTTGCAGAACCGGCGAAGCAAGCTCAGGATTATCAAGCGAACCAATCGTTACCTCGGGCTTGCCAAAGTCAAACACCAAGGGCGTTCCGCAATCAACACAAAACCCACGCTTAACTTTGTTGGAACTTGCAAAATACTTTGGTTCACCTCGGGTCCATTCAAATCCCTCAACATGTACGAGAGGGCCAAAGAAATTGCCAAAAGCCTTTTGGCACATGCGGCAATGGCATATCGTTGCACGACCAAGCGCCTCAGCTGAATACCGCACAGCACCACATTGGCAGCCACCTGTAATTTTATCGACAGTCACCGCTTAACCTCCCAAGTCGTCACACGTTCACCCGTCTCAGGGTCTTTGCCATCCTTAAGCTGAATCCCCTGTTCCAGCAGTTCATCACGAATACGATCTGCTTCTGCGAAGTTTTTGTCTGCGAAGAATTGAAGGCGTTCATTGATATGTGATTTTATCTTTTCTTCGCTCAAGCCCGCTTCAAGCTTGCTAAATTGAATACCCAAAAGATCGAGCGCATTAGAAAGCACCTGCCCAGACAATCCATTAAGTTTTAAAATAAAGTCGGATGAATTGACGTCGTCCATCAAGGCAGGAAGCAATTCCGTTACATTGCCAACCTCAGCTTCGTCTACACGACGTGCAAGTTTGGCAATAATATTCTCCGCCTCTTCCAACCGCTTAACACTAAAATCAATCGGCTCGCGATAATGCGTCATCAGCATGGCTAGGCGCAATACTTCACCCGGCCATTTGCGGCCACCGAATTTTTCCGTATGAAGCAAGTCGTGGATGGTTACAAAATTCCCATCCGATTTACTCATCTTTTTGCCTTCAACCTGCACATAACCATTGTGCATCCAGACGGAGGCCATTTTGTCTGTGCCGTGGGCGCAGCAGGATTGGGCAATTTCGTTTTCGTGGTGGGGGAAGATAAGATCCAATCCACCGCCATGAATATCAAACGTCTTGCCCAGAAAGGCTTCCGACATGGCAGAACATTCAATATGCCAACCGGGGCGACCGTGAATTTTCTCGCCGTTAAACTCACCACTCCAACCAGGCTCATCATCCTTGGATTGCTTCCAAAGCACGAAATCACCAGCATTTTCCTTATGGCTTTCAACCGCAACACGAGCACCCTCTTGTTGTTCATTCAACTTGCCCAAACGATTGGATAGCGCACCATATTGTTCCATCGATGAAACACGGAACAAGACTTCCTTACCCTGCCCGCCATCAGCGACGTAGGCATGACCTTTATCGAGCAGGGTTTGGATAATCGAAACCATCCCATCAATATGCTCTGTCGCACGTGGTTCGTGACTTGGTTCCAAACACCCAAGCGCTTTTACATCCGCATGAAATTGCGTCGCCGTCTTTTCCGTCACATTCCTAATCGCTTCATTAAGCGGCAAATCAGGATAATCACGCAGCGCGCGCGCATTAATCTTGTCGTCTACATCCGTGATGTTGCGAACGTAAGTAACATGGTTCTCGCCATACTTATGACGCAGCAAACGATACAGCACATCAAACACAATCACCGGACGCGCGTTGCCAATGTGGGCGAAATCGTAAACTGTCGGCCCACAAACATACATGCGTACGTTCTTCTTATCTTCAGGCGTGAAGATTTCTTTAGTGCGGGTTAGTGTGTTGTATAATTTTAAATCAGACATAAGTTCTCAAAATTCAAACAGGGTTATCCCTTGGTCTGGGACGTTTCAAATTTTGAAGAAAGCATGAACGACCAGACCAGCGGTGAGCTAGTTAATAATACACTTAATAATGCAGGTCTTGCGTGAAGACAGAGTTACGATGGTGTTCATGGCTTAAGTTAATAAACGAAACTCAAGATGCGTCAACCCAGAAGTGGATAGACAAGACCAAAGGCGATTAAAAGCATTACAATTGCAATCAATGTATCCAATACTTGCCATGCTTTTGGTTTCTCAAAAACAGGCGCCAATAATCGCGCACCATATCCAAGTGCAAAGAACCATACGAAAGATGCCAGAACTGCCCCAATCGCGTAGGCTATTTTTGCTGTACCCTCATGAGGGGCAGAAGCCCCCACCAATAAAACAGTATCGAGATACACATGTGGATTTAAGAATGTGAATGCGAGACAAGTACCAATTGCTGCCTTTAAACTAGAACTGGTTTCAACATTGGCTTCCAGCCCTGCAGGCTTCAATGCTCGCCTGATCGCAACAAACGCATACCAAAGCAAAAAGGCAGCCCCAGCCATCCTTATTGTCATTAGCAAATTTGGAGAGCTTTCAATGATAGCACCAATACCAGCAACGCCAATGACGATCAAAATGGCATCTGATATTGCGCAAATCATGCAAAGTACGAAGACATGTTGTCGCAAAATCCCCTGCCGCAGTATGAATGCATTTTGCGCACCAATTGCAATGATAAGCGAGGCGCCAAGGACAAAGCCCGTCAGAAATCCCAACAACATTAAAACAAATCCATCTGATTATTATCCGGCTTTGGTTTTTTGGTGCTCACCTTTGGCAAAATCGGCTCAGCCAGTCCCGGCTCCTGAACTTCAGGCCCAACGTTTGCAACTTTATTAACACG
>CALAIO010000355.1 GCA_937923355.1 uncultured Rhizobiaceae group bacterium
GAAGAACAACAAGAAGCCAAGGAAATTATTCGCCCTGTAAAAACAATTGTTGTTGAAGCATCCTCCATTGTTCAGCAAAAAAGCTATCCGGCAATCGTCCTTCCAGCACAACAGGCAGAGCTATCTTTTAGAAGTTCTGGCCAGATTATCGAGATGCCAGTAAAGGCAGCCTCGATCGTTAAAGAAGATGATGTCATCGCAAAGCTCGATACGCGTGATTTTATTTCTCAAGTTACTGCTCTAGAAAGCCAGATGGAACAAGCTCAAGCGCAACTTGATGGGCTAACATCTGGTGCGCGTGCAGAAGATGTTGCTTCACTTAAAGCAGGTATCAATGCGGCGGAAGCGCAAGTAAATGCTGCACGACAACAAATGAGCCGCACCCAGCAGCTCTTTGACAAGGGCATTGTAGCAAAAGCAAAACTTGATGGTGACAAGGCAAATCTTGATGTTGCAGCTGCACAATTGGAAGCCGCGCGCCAAGAACTCATTAAGGGCGAAACTGGTGGGCGCAAAGAAGAAGTTGCGGCTCAAATTGCAGCGATCAAAGGTATTGAAGCAAACCTCAATGTCGCTAAAGATAATCTTGCGAACGCGACTTTACGAGCGCCTTTTGGGGGTATTATAGCACAAAGAGACGTCGATAATTTTGCCAATATTCAAGCAAAGCAAACTATTGTTGTTTTACAAAAACTCGACAAGTTGGAGTTGTCTTTTGATATTCCAGGTCCTGATGTCTCAAAAGCAGATAGGGACAATCCAGCAACAATAAAAGTTCAATTAGATGCAATAAAAGGGAAAACCTATGATGCTGAATTGGTTGAATTTAATACTATCGCTAATAGTTCAACCCAAACATTTACTGGTCGTGTAGCGATTGACCAACCAATTGGTGCTACAATACTACCGGGAATGACTGGACAGGTTAGTGTAATTGCAAATACGGAATCAACTCCAGTTATCAATATTCCAGCAACCGCGCTCGCCTCCGAACCAGATGGTAGCACTTATGTTTGGGTTATCAGCGATGACAAGGCTGCAAAAAGACAAGTCAAAACGAGCAACGCAGCTGGCTCAGATGTAGCCATAAGTGAAGGCCTGGAAGACGGTGAAGTCGTTGTGACAGCAGGTGTCTCATTTCTTCAAGAAGGTATGAAAGTCAGAGCAACAGCAGGTAAGGAGTAAATCCATGAACCTTGCCAAGTTTGCTATTGAGAAGCGTGTAATCTCAGCCCTCGCAACGCTGCTAATATTGTTTATGGGCTACTTCGCCTATACGCAATTGCCGCGTTTTGAAGACCCTGAATTTATAATCCGTCAAGCGCAAGTCATAACACCTTACCCAGGAGCAACTGCTTCAGAGGTTGAAGCGGAAGTTACAGACAGAATTGAAAATGCAATTCAGCAATTACAGGGCGTGAAAGAAGTTAAGTCTGTTTCTACGGCTGGTCTTTCAGAAGTCACTGTTGAATTTACAATTAAATCAACAAAGACACGGCCTGCCTTGCAGCAAAAGTTTGCAGCCCTTCGTGCAAAGATTTCAGATACAGAAAATCAAATACCACCCAATGCAATTGCGCCAACTGTCTATGATGATTTTGGCGATGTTTATGCGCTTTATTACGCTATCACGGGCGATGGTTATTCGCTGTCAGAATTAAAAGATTACGCTAAGCAACTCCAAAAGGAATTGGTTTTAGTGGAGGGTGTTTCAAAGGTATTATTGGCTGGCGATCCGCAAGAAATTATTTATCTTGAATATAACCCATCACAATTAGCGCAACTTGGTCTTTCTTCTGGACAGGTTGCACAATTGCTTGAGGGACAAAACCTAGTTGCTCCAGCAGGTTCAATTGAAACAGGTTCAACACGCACAGCAATCCGCCTTGGAGCGGGTGTGCCAGACATTAAGGCGCTGGGTGAAATTTACATCAACAACCCCGAAGGCGGTCAGTCCTTTCGCATCAAAGATATTGCGACCATCAGATTAGGCTTCAAAGAACCCGAGGGGAAACGTATTTTCCGCGACGGCCAACCTGCAATAGCATTGGGTATCTCCAATACAACGGGTGGCAATGTGGTCAATATGGGTAAGGCCGTGAAAGCTCGCATCGATGAACTTGAAAAAGACCGCCCACTAGGAATAGAGATTTTCCCAATTTCAGATCAAGCTGTATCCGTTGAAGCATCGGTCAATGACTTTGTTGTAAATGTTATGCTAGCACTGGCTATTGTTATTGGAACGCTGCTGGTTTTCATGGGGTTGCGTAGCGGTCTTTTGATGGGCGGCATTTTGCTGGTTACTGTCGCAGGAACCTTGATTGGCATGTGGGCTTATGGTCTCGATATGCAACGCATCTCACTTGGCGCTCTAATCATTGCGCTTGGTATGCTGGTTGATAATGCAATCGTGGTGGTTGAAAGCACTTTGGTCAGAACTCAAAAAGGTGAAGATACTGCAACGGCTGCAGCTGCCGTTGTTGAACAAACCAAATGGCCCTTATTAGGTGGTACAGTTGTTGGCTTTCTTGCGTTTTCTGCTATTGGCTTTTCGCCCGATAACACAGGTGAATATGCAGGCTCGCTCTTTTGGACAATTTCAATTGCACTTTTATTCAGTTGGCTGGTTGCAGTATGGCTTACACCGTATTTCTGTACGCTGCTTTTAAAGCCATCAACAGGTGGCATTGCTGAAAAGCCTGAGCATTTCATTTTGCGCGGATACCGCAAGTTTTTGAATTTGGCTTTACGCCTACGTTGGATCACTATTGCGGTGGTTGTTGCATTGTTTGTTTCATCCCTTGCGGCCTTTAGTTTGGTCAAACAAGGTTTCTTTCCAACTTCTACCCGCGCGCAATTTGTTGTCGATTTTAATCTGCCAGAAAGCACTACGGAAACTCAGGTGACCAAAGACTTGGCAAAGATTGAAAAGTGGATACGTGAGCAAGACGGGGTGACTGGCACGAACTCAGTCGTCAATGGCGGGCACCTACGTTTTATGTTGACTTATTCAGCCGAAAGCGGAAATCCTGCCTATGGTCAGATTTTGGTTGATGTAACGGACTATAACGCAATTGATGCACTGATCCCCACAATTGCAAATCATATTGAAGAAAACTATCCGTCTGCTTTGCCTAAGGTTTGGAAGTTTGTTCTTGGCCCCGGTGGCGGCAGTTTGCTTGAAGCGCAGTTCTCTGGTCCTGATCCCATTATCTTGAGAGAATTAGCAGAAAAATCCAAAACCATTTTGAGGAATGCAGGTGCAGTTGCAGTTAAAGATGACTGGGGGCAAATGACGCGTATTCTTGTGCCAACCATCAATGAGCAAGCAGCACAACGCGTAGGGCTTTCTCGGGGTGATATTGCTCAGGCTATTGCTGAATTTTATGATGGCAAAGTCGTTGGGCTTTATAGAGAGGGAGATGAGCTTCAACAGATCAATTTCCGTCCTGAAGCAAACGCAAGAAATGATATTGCTCAGATCGAGAACGTTCAAATATTCAGTCCTGTATCTGGTCGCTATATTCCGATTGCGCAAGTTGTCAGTGGTTTTGAAACTAAATTTGAAAATGCAAAACTGCGCCGTGTTGATCGTAAACTATCCATAACCGCACAAGCGGACCCAGCACCAGGTATCGATTCATCGGATGTCTTTAATAAGATTAGACCACAGATTGAAGCCATTGATTTACCAGCTGGCTATGTCATGGAATGGGGTGGCCAATACGGTGACAGCCAGCAAGCCAACGAAGGCCTTGCATCAACACTTCCATTTGGCATTGGGGCGATGATTATTGTTGTGATCCTGCTCTTTAATGCGGTTCGCCAGCCATTGATAATTTGGCTTACAGTTCCTCTCGCAATCATTGGAGTTGTCTTTGGCATGGTTGCCTTTGGCACGCCGTTGGAGTTTATGGGTATTCTTGCCATTCTCAGTTTGACCGGAATGCTAATTAAAAACGCGATTGTTTTGATCGATGAAACGGACACTCAGATTATAAACGGGAAAGCACGTATGGATGCTGTGGTAGATGCAGCCGTTAGCCGTGTCCGTCCAGTCTCCCTTGGAGTGCTGACTACCGTTCTCGGTGTTGTTCCTCTGCTCTGGGACCCATTCTTCAAAAGTCTCGCAGTGGTAATCATATGCGGCCTAAGCTTTGCAACGATACTTACACTCATTATCGTACCGACGTTATATGCAGTGTTCTTTAGAATTGGGAAGAATGAAGTGGCTATCTCATAGGTTGTTATCCAAGGCACGACA
>CALAIO010000356.1 GCA_937923355.1 uncultured Rhizobiaceae group bacterium
CAGCAAAAGACATTTGAAAGCCCGGAGACAAAAGACTCTGCGGATTGATTACCAGAATGATTACCGCCGAAATCGCAACACTTCGCATCGTGATAGCGCGCTTATCCATTAAGACAGCAAGCAACATAACCGAAATCATCACCCAAGCACGTTGCGTTGCGATACCCGTTCCAGAAAGCATGAGATATCCGGTTGCACTCACGAAACCTGCGCACACTGCCCATTTTTTAATTGGATGGCGTAACACAAGGTTAGGCAGATATGCCAAAATCAGCCGAATGCACCAAATCACGGTCAGTGTTACCAAAGCCATGTGCAAGCCTGAGATGGCCAGAATATGCGCCAACCCAGTTTTGCGTAATGTTTCCTGTACCTCTTGCGGGATATAGGTCTTGTTACCAGTTACAAGTGCAACGGCAATCTTGCCAGTCGCATCTGGCATGGCTTTTAAAATTCTTCCCTCAACTGCAATACGCATTTTGTTGATCTGAATGATAAACTTCTCACCAAATTCTAATTCATGTTTTGCGTCCCCTTTGGACGGTCTTCCCATAAAAAAGCCGCTTCCCCCCACTCCATCATGCCATGAGAAAAATGAGAAATCATACCCGCCTGGATAAACAGGACCTGATACGGGTTGTAAGCGTACCAATCCAGTTATACCTTCGCCTGGTGAAATTCTTTCATGCTTCGCGACCGAAGAAACCCGTATTCTTTTTGGTGTTTGATTGATGTCCAAGCCTTCCAGTATAATTGGCTTGATTAAATATCGGGCCGCCCCTCTTCTGCTTTGATCAACGCCCAATACAACGCCCTGTAATTGGGTTGTGATTTGTCGTTCGATAATTGGTGTATGATTTATGAGCGTTGCAAATTGTGCAAAAAACATACCTGCCAAAACTGCAGCCAAGCTAAGCAAAAAATAATATAGTTTACTTTGCAAATCCAATTTTATGACCAAGCCAATCAACGCAATAGCCGTGAATGCGACCATGTAGATAGATGGCTCAGCAGGAATTGAGAAATAGATGAGTATCCCTACCCCTAAAAAAACTGGTAGAAAATTAAAGCCAAGGCCAGTCTCAACCTCATGAATGACGCATTGTTTTAAGCTGTCTTTTATATCCAGTAAGTGATTTGAAGTTTTTAATTTCAAACGCTTATAGCGTGTTAATGGCGCAGGCGCATAGAAACTCTTGGCTTCAAGAGCAAACCATTCCGTTTTTAGATGCGTCTCTGTATTTTGTTTTTCTTGCTTTTGTTTTATCTGGACGCCTGACGATTTTTCCTCTGTCAAACCAGACCCACTTAAATTACTTGTCTCTTTTACCCACTATGCTAAATGAGCAATAACTTCATCAAATAGACAAATTGAGCCAACTGCAAGTTTTCGTCTTGGCTCATCAAGCGAGCACAAACAAATATGACCAAACCTGTCGTCACTCGATTTGCCCCATCTCCTACCGGCTACCTGCATATTGGAGGCGCACGAACAGCGCTTTTCAATTGGCTTTTTGCCAAGGCAAATGGCGGCAAGATGTTGCTTCGTATTGAGGATACCGATCGCAAGCGTTCGACTGAGGATGCTATAACTGCCATCAAGGATGGTCTTTCATGGCTCGGCCTTGAATGGGATGGTGATGCAATTTCACAATACGCTCGTGCGGATAGACACCGCGAAGTTGCGCATCAGATGGTAGAGAACGGCTCTGCCTATAAATGTTATTGTACGCCTGAAGAAATTTCCGCCATGCGCGATAAAGCACAAGCAGAAGGCTTGCCATCCAGATATGATGGTACATGGCGCGACCGTGATCCATCTGAAGCACCAAAAGATGCACCTTTTGTTATTCGCCTACGCGCGCCACTTGAAGGTCAGACCCTTGTTGATGATCAGGTTCAAGGTGAAGTAACGTTTGCAAATACTGATCTTGATGATCTTATTCTTTTGCGCTCTGACGGTAACCCTACTTACATGCTGGCTGTGGTTGTAGATGACCATGATATGGCAGTCACACACATCATTCGTGGTGACGATCACTTGATTAATGCGGCGCGTCAGACATTGATTTTTCAAGGCATGGGCTGGGATGTCCCCACCATGGCGCACATCCCGCTTATTCATGGCGCTGATGGTGCAAAACTTTCCAAACGTCACGGTGCAACAGGGGCAGAGAAATATCGTGAGATGGGATATTTGCCCGCAGCGCTTAGAAACTACCTCGTAAAACTGGGGTGGTCGCATGGTGATGATGAAATCATGACAACCGAACAGATGATCGAGTGGTTTGGTTTTGACGGCATGAACAAGGCTGCTGCACGTTTTGATTTCACCAAGCTTGAAGCCATAAATGGACAATATATTCGCGAGTCAGATGATGAAGCTTTGCTCGCTTATTTTGAAACGGTTGCCAATGAAATTGAAGGTGGAAAATTCATTCTTGATAATTTGAATGATGAAACCAGACCTATGCTTTTGAAAGCCATGCCTGCCCTTAAAGAGCGTGCTAAAACGCTTATCAACCTTGCGCAAGGAGCAGCCTTTATTTTTGAAAAGCGCCCTATCCCAATGGAAGAAAAAGCGTCCAAGCTTCTGGATGACGATGGGCTTGCCGTTATCAAGGGTATGCTTCCTGCATTTGAAGCGCTCCAGAACTGGTCACCTGAAACTGTTGAGCAGTGCATTCGTGATTATACAGAATCAAATGACACCAAGCTTGGTAAAGTAGCGCAACCAATACGAGCAGCGGTAACTGGCAAAGCGACCTCACCTGGTGCATTTGACGTGTTACAGATTCTTGGGCGCGATCTCTCGATCTCCCGTATGAAGGATGTAATTACCTAAATCAAAATTCGAATTTCTCTGTCTCTGTGACCATTGTCTTACTTGTGTCATGGAGAGAAATCATATAGCTAATATCGCAACGACGCGTCTTTCTCGGACTGTGTCAGCTTAATTTAAAAAAGAGCAATTGGCGGATAGTAGATAACAGTTATCTCTAGGCCCCTCCATTAGAAATCATTTTGATTTTAATGGCGTACTTGGCAAAGGCCGGTTGCGAATAGAAAGGACTATTTAATGGCTAACGACAAGGCAACCCTAAACATTGGCGACAAGAGCTGGGATTTTTCTGTACGCCAGGCAAGTGTTGGTCCTGATATTATTGATATCACTACGCTTTACAAAGAAACTGGCGCTTTTACATTCGATCCTGGTTTCACATCAACAGCGTCTTGTGAGAGTGATATTACCTTTATCGACGGTGATGAAGGCATGCTATTGCACCGTGGTTACGCCATTGACGAACTGGCTGATAAGGGTGATTTCCTAGAGACTTGTTACCTGCTTTTATATGGTGAGTTGCCAACTCAAGCCGAAGGCGATGCGTTTCGTCACCGTGTAACCATGCACACAATGGTGCATGAACAAATGAATAAGTTCTACACAGGGTTCCGTCGCGATGCGCACCCTATGGCGATTATGTGTGGTGTTGTCGGCGCATTGTCTGCCTTCTATCATGACTCAACAGATATCTCTGATGAAAATCAGCGTATGATTGCTTCTCTTCGCATGATTGCTAAAATGCCTACTCTGGCAGCCATGGCTCACAAGTATCACACAGGACAACCTTTCGTTTATCCTCGCAATGATTTGGATTATGCGTCTAACTTCCTACATATGTGTTTTGCGGTTCCGACTGAAGAATACAAAGTAAATCCGGTTCTTGCTCGTGCTATGGACAAGATCTTCACGCTTCACGCCGACCACGAACAAAATGCTTCTACGTCTACTGTGCGCTTAGCCGGTTCATCGGGCGCTAACCCGTTCGCATGTATTGCAGCAGGTATCGCTTGTCTTTGGGGCCCGGCACATGGTGGCGCTAACGAGGCTGCACTTAACATGCTTCAAGAGATTGGCACTGTTGATAATATTCCTGAATATGTGAGACGTGCAAAAGATAAGAATGATCCGTTCCGCTTGATGGGCTTTGGTCACCGTGTTTATAAAAACTATGACCCACGCGCTAAAATCATGCAGCAAACAACGCATGAAGTTTTAAAAGAGCTTGGCATCAAGGATGACCCTACTCTTGAAGTTGCAATGGAGCTTGAACGCATTGCATTGACAGATGAGTACTTCATCGAGAAGAAGCTTTACCCGAATATCGACTTTTATTCTGGCATCACGCTTCGTGCGCTTGGCTTCCCAACAAACATGTTCACAGTGCTATTTGCGGTTGCACGTACAGTTGGCTGGATCGCACAGTGGAAAGAAATGATTGAAGATCCAAAACAAAAAATTGGTCGTCCACGTCAACTTTATACAGGGCCGACTATCCGCCCTTATGTCGATGTAAATAAACGATAATCTCTGAAATAATCTTATAAATGGCTGGTTTTTAACCGGCCATTTTTATTATTGAGTTACGTGTTTACAATCTCAATGATTTTTTGGGCAGCCACTTTTGCGCCAGATTTTTCGCTCTTTAATTGCTTAATGATTTTATCAAATCCCTTAAGCTGAATATTGCGTTCTTCGCCATTCATCATCAACCGTTCCAACATTCGAGCCAGATGTTGCGGGTGCGCATTTTCGTTAAGTCGTTCAGGAACAACAGGGTAATCTGCAATCAGATTTGGCAAAGCTGTTGTCCAGGCAGTGATCATATGGCGAAGCTGCATCATGATACGATCCAGCTTGTAAATTGAAATCATGGGGACTTTATAAAGCGCCAGTTCAAGTATAACGGTTCCAGAAGTTGCAAGCGCCATATCTGCGTCCTTGAAAGCCTGTTTCTTGGCCCCTTCGCCAGTAACAATATCAGGTTTCACATCCCAATTTTGTACATGCTCGCGGATTTCATTTTCCAATTTACCAACCGCAGGCAGTGTCGCTTCAAACGCGTTTCCTCTCGCTTTTAATATTGCGAGCGTATCTCGAATAACAGGAAGCATGAGCTTTAGCTCGCCACGTCTTGACCCTGGTAAAACAAGTAGCTTTGGCACATCAGCGCATTTCTTTCTTGCGCTTGTTGCAATCGAGGGAATTTCAGATGCGAGCGGATGGCCTACATAGGTTGCGTCAGGGCCTCCCAATTTTTTCAGCAGCTCAGGCTCAAACGGCAGAATTGCCATGATATGATCAATATATGGCTTGATTTTCTTCGCGCGCCCTTCCCGCCATGCCCAAACCGTTGGTGCTACGTATTTTACAATTTTAACCTGAGGCATTTGTTTGCGCACTTTTTTCGCAACACGGTAAGAAAACTCTGGACTGTCGATCAACAAAAGAACGTCGGGCTTTTTCTCAATCACATCGTTTACGGTTTGACGAATTCTTTTAAGCAGACTTGGCAGCTTTTTTACAACTGCCGATACACCCATGACGGAAAGTTCTGAAATATCAAAGAGACTATCAACACCCCGTGCCTTCATGCGCGAACCGCCCAGCCCCATGGGTTCTATTTCTTGTGACAAATCATCAAACGCATTTAACAGTTTTTCGCCAAGCGCATCGCCAGATTCTTCCCCCACAACAAAATAGACACGAAGTTTCTCTGGCATTATATATTACCCGTCTCGAGACCATAAACAAAAACACCCGCCTGTTTTGCCTTTGCCAGTGTCTCTTCTTTTTCAAGTAGCAAAGAATGGTCTGCTTCAATGGCGACGCCTTTGAGGCCAGCTTTTATTACAGCTTCTATGGTCTGTGGACCAATTGTCGGCAGGTCTGCCCGCATATCCTGATCAGGCTTCATGGTTTTCACCAAAACACCATGTTTGCCATCTTCAAACAATCGCCCTGACGCACGCATGGACGCAATACGCTCCAACATGCCATCTGTGCCTTCAATGCCCTCAACAGCGACGACGCGTCCGCCTACAGCCACTGCAGCCTGGCCAATATCAAGCGCACCAAGCGCTTTACAGGCTTCGAATGCCTTATCAATATTATGCAAGGCTTTCTTTGATGGCTTTCTGCCAAACAAAAGTCCCTTTGGTGTTAATAATTCCGGCATAATATCATGTGCTCCAACCACTGTGACGCCATATTGATCAAACAGTTTCATCAACCCAGTCAAAAGTGAATTATCCCCCCCTACCATAAACGCCATAACCTTGGATAGGGATACTACGCCTCCCCAATCCATGTCTCTAAAGCGTAATGTAGGCCGCGTTACTCCGCCAGCGAATACCATTTGTTTTATATTATTGGATTGAAGATGCTTGAAAAAACGCCCAAGCTTACCCCAAACAAACAACTCATTGTTGAAATCATTTATCCAAGGTTCAACTTCACCTTCAATCCCAACAATAAAAGGTTCGTGGCCCATGGTGCGCAAATGCTCAGCCAATTCTCTCGGCAGGCTACCGCGACCAGCAAATATACCAACATTTGCAATAATTTTTAGAGGTGCGTTTTCAGTGCTCATAAAGCACCTAACCTTCCCGGTTTGACCTTGGTGTACAAAGGGAACGATTTTCTGATGCTTTTATGAAGTCCAAAATGCTTGAAACGACAGGGTCATCGCCCATCTCTTTTTCAGCGATGTTTACAGCATCCATAATGGTAGCATCTGAATTGAAAATATCTTTAAATGCTTTTCGCGCTTTATTGATGCTTTCACGATCAATATTCGCACGTTTCATGCCTATCAGATTAAGTCCACCAAGATATGCTCTGTTTCCAAGGGCAATACCGTATGGGATAATATCATTTTCAACGCCTGCAAGACCGCCAACAAAAGCATTCTTGCCAATACGACAGAACTGATGCACGCCTGCACCGCCGCCCATAATGACGTTGTCTCCGACATGGCAATGGCCAGCTACCATAACCGCATTTGAGAAAATTACATTATTACCAATCTTGCAATCATGCGCAACGTGCGCATTCGCAAGGAAAAAGCAATTATTACCGATGATGGTCTTTCCATCATCACCCTCAGTTCCAGGGTTAATTGTTACACCTTCACGAATTGTACAATTATCGCCAATCATGAGAGAATTTTCTTCACCATGGTATTTTAAATCCTGAGGCTCATGGCCAACCGATGCAAAAGGAAAAATTTTCGCGTTCTTGCCAATCGTCGTATTACCCACAACAACTGCATGCGAATGCAATACGCTTCCTTCGCCAATCTTAACGTCAGCACCAATATGGCAGAAAGGCCCAATTATAACGTCCGCAGCAATTTGTGCGCCAGTTTCAATAACTGAACTCGTATGAATATTCGTTGTCATTAAGCTCTATCTTCCGGATCTACCATCATTGCCCCAATTTCGGCTTCTGCGGCTTTTTCATCACCCACATAAGCTTCACAATGGTATTTAAAGATGTTGCCTCGTTGTTTTTTCTTTTCAACGCGCAATTCAAGTACGTCGCCTGGAACAACAGGTCGCCTGAACTTTGCGCCGTCAATCGTCATAAAATAGACAAGCTTTCGCTGACCTTCGGAGTTTTTCTTTGCACAAATAGCGCCTGCAGTTTGTGCCATTGCTTCTACAATTAAAACACCCGGCATGATTGGATCATCAGGAAAATGCCCTGCGAAATGTGGTTCGTTGAAGGTTACGTTTTTAATTCCAACCGCTGAAGTATCAGAATTTACTTCAACAATTTTATCGATTAACAAAAACGGATAGCGATGGGGTAACAGCTTAAAGAGTTCTTTTATTTCAATTAAGCCCAGAGTTTCATCTGACATAAACTTTAACCCTTTTTCTTGTTTTTACGATCACGCTTATCGGCGAGCATAATCTTTGCAGCTTCGCGCATCCATTTTGATGCAGCAATTGCGGGATAGCCCATAACTTTTTCGCCAGGTGCTACATCGCCATGAACACCTGATCCGCCACCAACTTGAGCACCGTCACCGATGGTTGTATGACCAACAATACCAGCCTGCCCAGCAACAACAACATAATCACCAAGCGTAGCGCTTCCTGAAATACCAGCAAGCCCCACAATTACACAATGACGACCAATGGTTGCGTTATGGCCGATTTGAACCAGATTATCAATTTTGCTGCCTTCGCCAATCACTGTGTCACGATTAGCACCGCGATCAACTGTGGAATTTGCACCTATCTCTACTTTATCCTGAATAATAACACGACCAATTTGCGGTACTTTTTGGTGGCCACCAGCCCCCATTGCAAAACCAAAACCATCCTGGCCGATTTGCACACCATTATGAATGATTACGTCATCACCAACGTAAGCATTTACAACCGTAGCATTAGCGCCGATGGTTGTCTTTCTTCCAATCTGGACGTCAGATCCAATCACTGCACCAGAAAGAATAACGCTACCCGAACCAACTGCTGCACGTGCACCAATGACTGCGCCTGCTTCTATGGTTACGTTGTCTTCAAGCTTTGCATCTTTTCCAATAATTGCTTTTTCAGATACGCCTTCCTCACCCAATATTGGCTGAGGACGCATCGCAGTCGGGTAGAGCAACCTGATGGCTTGGCCATAGGCTTTGTAGGGAGCATCATGTACTAAACCAACAATGCCCTTGGGTAATTGATCGACATGTTTTTGCGCACAAAACACAGCACTTGCCTTGGTATTTTCAAGATATTTTAGATATTTGGGATTATCTATGAATGAGATTTGACCAGCTGTTGCTGTCTCAATGGGTGATGCACCTTCAATAAGCACATCTTCATCGCTATCAGTATTAACTATCTTAGCTTGACAATGAGAAGCGATGTCTTTGATATAAATAGAGGCGGGTATAAAAAACATATTTTCACCGCCTCTTGATAGTTTAGTTCAAATATTTTTCGACAAGCAATTTCGAACTAGAATGCTGAACTTACGCCGAAGTTAAACTCTTCAACATCATCAAATTCTTGGTCATTGATTGGGAATGCGTAATCCAGACGTAGCGGACCAAATGGTGATGCCCAAAGTAAGCTTGCACCAACAGAAGCTCTTATTTCATTAGAACCAAGTTCTGCACTTTGCTCAGCTGTTAATGCTCTGTTTACACTATTAATAGCGTCTTTTGCTGGGTCTCCAGGATCAGATATTTGTCCAGCATCTGCAAAGAATGCGCCACGCAGCCCTAAAGAACGCGATACAAACGGTAGAGGGAAAAGAACCTCAGCTGTGGCTGTCCAGAAACTTCTGCCGCCCAGAGCATCACCTGTTATAGGATCGCGTGGACCAAATCCGAATGAATCAAA
>CALAIO010000357.1 GCA_937923355.1 uncultured Rhizobiaceae group bacterium
ACGATTTGCGTATCTTCTTCTGCAAAATCTTCTTCACCCACATCAAGGTGAGCAGAGCCATCACCCATAACAGGCTTACCTGTTACAAAATGCTCCATGATCGTGCCAAGCACTGCAGGCTTTAAATGTTGCCAGTCAAAACCGCTTTCCTCATCGCCTTCACGGGTGACAGAAATAAAATCATATCCGAAGAAAACACCGGAAACGCCTGGAATTGTAAAAAGCTGTTTCGCCAAAGGTGATTTTTCGGCTTCTTCTTGTGTGCGAAAATCTGCAGACCCTGACGGCATAACCTGTATGCCTGGCAAAAACTTCAAGGTAGCAGGGTTTGGTGTGGCTTCTGTTTGAATGAACATCTTACGCTTCTCCGAGCAGATATAATAAAACGTCTGTAATTAGAATGATTCCAAAGTAAGCATTTAACGTGAAATAATCAAGTAACGCTTTCGATCTCTTCATCGGTCATATTACAGGGAACCACAATCACAGGAATTGAAAAAGCTGCTCCATTGCTGGCAAGCGCACTTACAAGCGGACCCGGCCCATCAGCGCTTTCGCCTGCAGCAAGGACAAGAACTGCAATATCCTGATCTTCTTCAATCAAGGATAAAAGCTCCTCATATTTTTTGCCTTCACGGTAAATCAATTCAGGATCAATGCTGCCATGTTCACGGCTGTATTGGGCATATTTTTCCAATATGGCCTCACCCGCTTCACGTGCTTCCTGCTTCATGATTTCTTCAACACCCAACCAGTGTTGAAAGTCTTCCGGTTCAGAAACATAAAGTAGTTCAAGACTGCCGCCTGTATTGGTTGCGCGGCGCTCGGCATAAAGAACAGCACGGTCGCATTCTGAACTATCATCTACAACACATAGAAACTTGCGTTGATGACCTTCTTCACGGATCAGTCTTTTACTTACCATTTGCGCACCATTTTATCTTCATCAAAACTCAACCTACACCAGCCAACCTAACCAAGGAAGCCAAAAATCTCGCGAACTTCTTTCATGGTTTGCTGTGCGATTACTCTTGCCCGGTCTGCACCATCAGCAAGAATGCTGTCCACATGATCCGGGCTATCCATCAATTTACGCATTTCTGCATTGATTGGCGCAAGTTTTTCAACAGCAAGCTCCGCGAGTGCGGGTTTGAACGTTCCAAATTGCTGGCCTGCATATTCTTCAATCACCGCTTCTGAAGTTTGGCTAGACAATGCAGCATAAATTCCAACCAGGTTTTTGGCTTCAGGCCGTTCTGCCAAACCTTCCATTGTATCTGGAAGTGGCTCAGGGTCTGTTTTTGCCTTGCGAATTTTCTTTGCAATGTCGTCAGCGCTGTCGGTCAAATTAATCCGTGACATATCTGATGGTTCGGATTTTGACATTTTGTTATTGCCAGCGCGCAAGGACATCACACGTGTTGCAGGGCCCTCGATGATTGGATCGGTGATCGGGAAATATCCCTTATCGCCATGACCAAACTCTTTTATCTTTTCAGCAAAATCATTGTTGAATTTGGCTGCAATATCACGTGTCAGTTCAAGGTGCTGTTTTTGGTCATCACCCACAGGAACATGCGTTGCCCGATAAAGCAGAATATCTGCAGCCATCAGGCTTGGATATGCAAACAAACCAACGGAGGCGTTTTGTGCATTCTTGCCAGCTTTATCTTTAAACTGCGTCATGCGCTGTAACCAACCCATGCGCGCTACGCAATTAAACAACCATGCAAGTTCAGCGTGTTCGCGCACCTGGCTTTGGTTGAAAACAATATGCTTCGTTGGATCAATGCCACTGGCAATAAAGGCAGCCGCAATTTCACGTGTTTGATTTTTCAAATCATCCTGAACCAATTGCGCTGTTACCGCATGTAAATCCACCACGCAATAGATGCACTCATGGCTGTCCTGAAGCGCTACGAATTTCTTTATTGCACCCAGATAATTTCCCAGATGCAAATTACCTGTTGGCTGAATGCCTGAAAACACACGATTTATTGGTTGACCCATGATTTTATTCCAGTTGAAAGCGTCGGAGGGTTTATGAAGGAAGCCCGTGTTTATGGCAAGATAATAAACACAAATTAGAACTCAGGTTTAGCGCCTAAGCATCCGCTTCATCTGGTCTCTTGGTACAGCGCCCGTTGCAATCACAATGGCAAAATAGACAAACGCAGCAACCATGATTAATCCGCCAATGAGTGCAAGTCTGTTTAGCAGACCGCTATCTGTAAGCGAAGCACCCAACCAGACCTGCCCGCCATATAGAATGCCCGCCATGCAAAAGCTTGCGAAACAAATCAGCGCAATATTTCGAAGCGTCTTCCCTGCGATACGGAAATGATTACCAAAGTATAGCGCTCCCCAAAGGAGAATTGCATTCACCCAACCTGCAATGCTTGTTGCTATGGCCAATCCTAAAATGCCATAGATCGGGAAAAGTATCAGGCTCAATATGATATTCAAAATGGCATTGACGCCCGAAAAATACATTGGCGTTCGCATGTCTTCACGTGCATAAAAAGACGGTTGAAAAATCTTGATTAATACAAAGGACGGAAGCCCGATTGCAAAGCCTGCCAACACGTGGGCTGTTATTTCTGTAGTATCGCGATCAAATGCACCTCTTTCATAAACCAAAGCGACTAAAGGCAGGTTCAACATAAAAAGCCCAACTGCTGCAGGCACGGTTAATCCTAAGCCAAATTCAAGACTGCGATTTTGCAGATGATTTGCATCTTCTGAGTTCTTTGCCGTCAGTGCGCGGGTGAGTTCCGGCAACAGTACGACGCCAATGGAAATACCAATAATACCCAATGGCAATTGCATCAGGCGGTCAGCGTAATTCATCACGGCAATGCCGCCAGCCTGAGCTGAAGCGATGATTTGACCGACAAGCAGATTAATCTGTGTAATGCCACCAGCAATCGCGGTCGGGATTGCCAAAACGAGCAAGCGCTTAACGGGCGGTGATATGCGAGGCATGCGCAGCGATAGCAGGAAGCCCTCTTTTTTCAGACCGTAAACCAAAAGAAGAAATTGCAGCAGTCCAGAGACGACAACACCCCAGGCCATGGCCTGACCCAATTGCACATCCGTTAGCTCAATAAATCCTCCGAATGCCAGAACTGAGATAAAAACGATATTCAATACAACCGGTGCAAAGGCTGCCAAAAAATATTTTCTGAATGCGTTCAAAATACCAGAGAACATGGCAACCAGTGACATCGCCATCAGATAAGGAAACATGATGCGTGTCAGGAATACAGTCAGTTCAAATTTTTCAGAGTCTTCAGCAAACTTTGGCGCGATGATGGTGCCAACCAGCATCGGCATGAAAATCATGGCTAAAGCCGATAAAATCAACAAGACCAAAATCAATACTGATAAAATTTGTTCAGCAAATTCGCGTGCAGCGCTTTTGCCGCCTGCCTCCAACTCCTTGGCAAAAAGTGGCACAAAGGCTGAATTAAAAGCACCTTCTGCAAACAATCTTCTAAACAGGTTTGGAAACCTGAAAGCTGCATAAAAGGCATCTGCTACAGGGCCTGCGCCCAAGAAAGCTGCAATCATTGCTTCACGGACAAAGCCCAATAAACGGCTGGCCATTGTAGCGCCGCCGACAGAAGCAAATTTTTTAACAAGACTCATGCTGCTTTATCTTTCGAAAGGGCTGGCGCGATGACATCAATCAGTGTTTCTCGGATTTTCTTTAATCTTGTCTTATTGGTTATTTTATCACCAATCAGATCACGAACATAAAAACTGTCATTTGCTTTCTCCCCAAAAGTCACCACATGGGCAGAACCAATATCGAGATTTAAGTTTGCCAATGCAGCCGTTAGTTCTGAAAGCAAACCCGGTCTGTCGAGGCATTCAATCTCGATCACTGTGAAGGCGTGAGAAAGATCATTATCAATCTCAACTGTAGGCGTAATTCTGAAGGCTTTATATCGTTTTTTACGTTGGTCACTGCGGGCAATTATGGCTGGCAAATCAACCTGGCCTGAGAGAACTTCTTCAATCATATTGCCGATACGCTCTGCGCGCCTTGCTTCGTCTATATCATCTTCATAGGCACGGTTTATGAAAATCGAATCAAGCGCTCTTCCATCGGTCGTTGTATGAATTTTCGCATCTACAATATTACCCCCTGCCGCGACACAGGCACCTGCAATAACCGATAAAAGGCGTGGGTGATCTGGTGCCATTACAGTAATTTCGGTAATGGCTTCAAATTGTCTTGTTTCAAAGCTTGTCGCAAGTTGCAGGCCTTGTTCGTCTGCTTCTTTCAGAAACTTCATATGACGAAGTTGCGCTTCAAATTCTGTAGAGAGAAAATAAGCAGGGTAAGGCAATTCAATATATTTTTTAATGTCTTTCTTTGACCAATCAGACAGTACTTGCGCCAATTCCTCCCGCGCTCCCGAGACACGCGCCTTAAGTGGTGTTTTGGAAAATCCGCCATTTAACATTAATTCTGTTTCATGAAAAAGATTACGCAGTAATTGCCCTTTCCAGCCGTTCCAAACGCCTGGGCCTACAGCCCTGATATCACACACCGTCAAAATCAACAGATAACGCATGCGCTCAACTTCCTGAACGACTTCTGCAAAATCTTGAATGGTTTTGCGATCTGAAATATCACGCCCTTGCGCGATTGTGCTCATGGTTAAATGTTCACGCACAAGCCATGCGATCAGTTCGGTTTCTTGCGCATTAAATCCCAATCTCGGACAGAGCTTTCTTGCTTCGCGCTCACCCGCAATCGAGTGGTCTTCCTTTCTGCCCTTTGCAATATCGTGAAGAAACAAGGCAACATATAAAATCCTGCGGTCTTTAACCTCTGGCAAAAGCTCGCTTGCCAAAGGGTGTTCATCTGCCAGCTCACCTGTTTCAATATCATAAAGTGCGCCGATGGAACGTATAAGGTGCTCATCAACCGTGTAATGGTGATACATATTAAACTGCATCATCGCCACGACCTTGCTAAAAGGCGGGACAAATTTTCCCAAGAACCCTGTTTCATTCATCCGCCTCAAGATACGCCCAGGCCCTTTTTTGCTGCAAATCAGATCGACAAAAATCTTGTTTGCTTCTTCATCTTTTCGCATTTCTGGTCCGATTAACTTTAGCGATTTTGACAAAAGCTCCAGCGCATCGGGGTGAAAATCAAGACCTGTATCATCGGCAAATTTGTAGAAACGAATTAGATTTACAGGATTTTCCGAGAAGACTGTTTCATAAGCTACATTCAAACGGCCATTATCATTAACGAAATCTTCTGTGCCCTTAATGCGCTTTGTGCGTCTGATAACCGATTTAATCAGTCGGTTAATTCCGGTTACTTCCTTGGCTTCAAGCTCTTCAAGTTTTGCGCAGGCAATCAAGGTTAGATCGCCCACTTCTTTTGCAATCAAAAAATAATGGCGCATAAAGCGCTCTACGCCTGAAAGCCCGGAAGTCCCTGTATAATTCAGGCGCTCAGCAATCTCGCGTTGAATATCAAAGACCAGTTTTTCATCTGCACGGCCTGTCAGGAAGTGCATGTGACAACGCACCGTCCAGAGAAAATTTTCTGCCTTTCTAAATCGACGATATTCTTTTTCGGTGAACATACCTTCGTTTACGAGGTCGTGGGTTTTTCCTGTATTGTGAAAATATTTGCCAATCCAGAATAGCGTATGGAGATCGCGCAAGCCGCCTTTTCCGTCTTTTACATTGGGTTCTACGAGATAACGCGACTCACCTGACTTTGCATGTCTGGCATCCCGCTCTTCCAGCTTGGCGGCGATAAATTCTTCAGCTCGACCCTGCACAACTTCATCAGAAAATCTTGTAACCAGTTCTTCGTGAAGCTTTTTAACACCGTGCAAAAACCTGACTTCCAGAATTGAAGTTCTGATGGTCATGTCTTCCTTTGAAAGACGGATACATTCATCGATATTGCGTGTTGCATGACCGACTTTAAAGCCCATGTCCCAGAGCATGTAGAGAATATATTCAACAACCTGCTCGCCCCATGCAGTTTGCTTGTAGGGAAGAAGAAAAAGTAAATCTATGTCTGAGCCTGGTGCCAGTGTTCCACGCCCATATCCGCCTACTGCTGTTATTGCTATTTGTTCAGCATCCGAAGCATTTTGTGCGCGGTAAACGTGGCTGACTGCAAAATCGTAAATGATACGGATAAGTTCATCCTGCAAAAAAGAAATACGCCATGCGCAGGCCGTACCGTCGCCATCTTCAAAAAGCTTTTGCCTAGCTTTTTCTCTCCCCTCTTTTGAAGTTTCCTTCAAAAGCTTGAGGACTTCACTTCTCACCTGTGGCGGTGAACCATCGTAGCTACTGTCTTTGGTAAGGGCTGTTAACTGTTCACGCACAAAGTCCGCATCTATAATGCTGGTAAACTTTATCTTTTTAGAGCGGGAGCTTGATTTTATTTTTGACATGGCAGTCTTCGCGATTCATCTTGCCATGTCATTTATAGAGAGTTCTTCTGACTAAAGAAAGCCAAACGAGGAGAAGTCTTACGCTTCCCCTTCTTGTGGTGCCGGGGCTGCTTTAGGACCGCCTTTGGATACACCAACCATTGCAGGTCGCAGGACACGCTCACCAATGACAAACCCGACTTGCACGACTTCCATCACCGTCTTGTTTGGCACTTCGATGTTTTCCACCTCAAACATGGCCTGATGGAAATTCGCATCAAACTTCTCGCCTTTGGG
>CALAIO010000358.1 GCA_937923355.1 uncultured Rhizobiaceae group bacterium
ACTTGAGAAGGCTTCATATGAGACTGCATTTCAATCCGACTTAACGACAAAAGGTCATTGACCAACCTTGTCATACGATGCGCTTGATCAAGCATGACATCCGTAAATCTATCAATTGCGTTCTCGTCTTTACGTGCAGGACCTTTGATTGTTTCGATATATCCCAACAAAGATGCCAGCGGCGTGCGTAACTCATGGCTTGCATTGGCAATGAAATCTGACCGCATTTGGTCGATTTTCTTGGCTTCTGTAAGATCATGGAAACCCAGCAAATAGTGAGGTTTAGAGGGCCTCATGTCATGGTCAAAAATAGGTGCAATCTCGACTGCGAACCACTTATCATCCGGAATAGGTTCATGGTATTCACCTGTCAGTGAAACCTTCTCCCGAAGCGCCTTTTCGATGAGTTGGCGCAGTTCTGGTTGTCTGAATCTTATGAAAATTCTATCAGTCGTTTTAATCTTTCCGAATGCACTATGGCTCGATTTATTTGCGTAAACCACACTTCCCCTATGATCCAAAATATAAGCAGGAAATTGCAATGCGTCTATCAGCAAACTATGTGCATTTATGTCTAGACTGGCATGAGTATTCTGCCTAACCGACTGGCTTCGACCAATATTTCTTTGATCAGCTTCGGAACGCAAATATGTAATAGCTCCAAGGCTAAGAACAAATGCACAAAACAAAAGCAAGGCAAGGTCGGGCATGAGCATAACTGCGACTGCAAAAATTACAATCGTGACAATTATAAGCGTTGCTTTACCGTTTGATTTGCTTTGAACAGGGTTATAGCTGTTGTTTTCGTCTGTCATTTTTTGGTTTCTGCTTGCTTTGAAGCTTGTATTTAATATGTTTATCAAACTTTATCACATAAAACAGGTAACAATCCTATGACACAAGATATTCCGCAAGTGACCCTCGAAATCGATGGTGAGGCTATAAGCTTTGATCTGGATGACAAGAGATTGCCTGATGCGATTGAGAAAAAGGCTTTTCAAAGCGGAGATTACCCGTATGAGAAGAAATTAAGCCGCAAGAAATATGAAGAAGAACTATACGACCTTCAGCTTGAGCTAGGCAAGGTACAAGCCTGGTTACAAGAAACGGGTGAGCGTGTTGTCATTGTTTTCGAAGGGCGTGATGCAGCTGGCAAGGGCGGTACGATTAATGCGTTTCGCCAATATTTAAATCCGCGTCATGCTAAGGTCATAGCGCTTTCAAAACCGTCTGATACAGAACGCGGCCAATGGTATTTTCAGCGATATAGCTGCCATCTACCTACTTCAGGTGAAATGATCATGTTTGACCGCTCTTGGTACAATCGTGCTGGTGTTGAGCCTGTAATGGGATTTTGCTCTCCTGAACAGCATAAACATTTTTTAAAAGAAGCACCTCAATTTGAAAACATGCTTGTTAACGAAGGTATTCATTTCTTCAAGTTCTGGCTTAATGTCGGGCAAGAAATGCAGTTAAAACGCTTCCATGATCGCCGCCAAAACCCATTAAAATCCTGGAAGTTATCGCCCATTGATATCAAGGCTCTTACCAAGTGGGATGATTATACGAAAGCGCGCGATACAATGTTGGAGCATACACATACAAAACACGCCCCTTGGACCATTGTTCGTTCAAATGATAAAAAACGTGCACGGCTAAATGCAATTAAGCATTTTTTGCAAAACATCGATTATACGGGAAAAGATTCCAACAAGATTGGTGAAACTGATGCTGAGATTTTAGGTTCAGGTCCTGATTTCTTCAACGAATTTGGCGCTTAATTTTCAGCAGCCAATCTGATATAAACAATATCAAGGATATCACCTTTTCCGGTTACAGCTGCTTCACTCGTTGTATCTGTACTCAAGGTCAAAAACATATCCTGATTGATGTCATTGACTTGATCCATCTGGAAAGCAAACACAGAGGCATTAGGTTGTGAACCTGCCAAAAAGCGCTTTCGGCCACATTCGGTTAAATTTCCAAACTCACAACCAACAGCAAAATGCGCAGAATCAGAACCACCCGATTTTGCAAAAATTTCAACCGTCACGCGTTTACCTGAGATTTGTTTTAGAACACCAGGTTTGAGCCTGATCAGCATGGGCGCTGCTGGTTCAACCCGGTTAAGCGCATCTCTGACTGAGTTTACTCGTATCATGTTTGAATTGAGCTGGTTTACGATTTGAGCCTTGCCACTTCCGGCAGTGTTTAACGATGACAGGTCATTGGCATTGATAACAGTGATATAATTTTCAGAGTCAGCCTGGCGTGAGACTGAGTTAGGGTTGAGTTTAGGCCCCTTGTCATTACCACCCAATAATGTTCCGTTGAGCATGTTGGTGAACACAATATAACCAATCCATGCTAAGAGGCCCAAAATTAATAAAATAATGATTGTCCACAATACGCGTTTTTGTTTTTTACGGCGTTTGGAAAACCCAAGCGGTACGTTTTCTTCTTCGTGGTAATACGCATCTGGTTGTTGCTGAGGTGTGCCAACAGTTTCTTGCAGTTGAATATCGATTTCATCTTGCGGGATTTGTGGTTCAGTGGCTATCACCGGATCAGGCTGCGGCGGTGTAGGCACAACAGGTTGAACCGTTTCCACTGTTGGTTGAACATTTAATTCAGGTGCAGGTGTTGCGACTGGCTCTTGAACAGCTTGAGGCTCTGTAGCCTTTGGCGTTGTAATTTCCAAAATTTGTTGGATTTCATGCAGAGGATCGTCATTCTGACTTGGTGGTGCAGCAGGGCTTGGCACTTCTGGTTGTGGCGTAATTGGCTCTTCTATAATGGGCGGCGCAATAAATTCATCTGGTTTATTTTCAACGATTGCCGGCTCTTCAAAAACCTGAGGTTCAACCTGCGCAGGTTCTTCAATGACAGCGGTCGGAACTGGTTCGAGTTGAGACGCTGGAGGGTTATACTCAGCTTCAATGCCTTCAATGGAGTTTTCCAGTTGACGCTTTTGCTCCATAACCGCTTCAACAGTTAAGGAGCGATTATTATCAATAATCTTTTGAAGCGCATTGCGGGAGGATTGATAAATTACCTGTCTTACTTGTGGTGAAGACGCATCCTGTGAGGCTAATGCTCCTCTGATAAGACGTTCAAAATTGGCCAAAACACACCCCTAATTTCCACGCTTGGCAGTTTCGCAGAAGTTTAATCTGATTAGGAATATAAAATGCCCCACACATATTTGATTCCCTTTTTAATAAATCATCTTTCTTTTACTGCTTTATCATGATTTTGCAATCATATCAGAAATGCCTGTTAAGAATTTATATTGCCAGAATTTCCAAAGCCTACTATGAAGGTCTTACCATTACGTAAGAATTTAGGAGCATGATGTGGCTATTCCAGAAATTTTAAAAGACCGTCTTTCAATTCCTGCAATAGCAGCACCTTTGTTTATCATCTCCAATCCCAAGCTTGTTTTAGCGCAATGTAAAGCTGGCGTAGTAGGTTCTTTCCCTGCTCTTAATGCAAGACCTGCAGAACAACTTGACGATTGGCTTTCTGAAATCACAGAAGAGCTTGTAGACTATAAAGCCAAGAACCCTGACAAAAAAGTGGCGCCGTTTGCAGTGAACCAAATTGTCCACACTTCAAACAATCGCCTTGAGCATGATCTTAAAATGTGTGTGAAGCATAAAGTGCCGATTGTCATTACTTCGCTTGGCGCTGTGCCTGAAGTGAATGATGCGGTTCATTCTTATGGCGGTATTGTTCTTCATGACATCATTAATAACCGTCATGCAAATTCAGCCATTCGCAAAGGCGCAGATGGTCTGATTGCAGTTGCCGCAGGTGCTGGCGGGCATGCAGGTACACTTTCGCCTTTTGCACTTATACAAGAAATTCGTGAGTGGTTCGACGGGCCATTACTTCTTTCAGGCTCGATTGCTAATGGCGGTGCGATTTT
>CALAIO010000359.1 GCA_937923355.1 uncultured Rhizobiaceae group bacterium
CTGCAGACCTTGGCAAAATTGAAACATTCAGAGAAGCCTGCAAAGACACGCCCATCGCAATTGCCTCAGGCATCACACCTGAAAACGTTCATCAATATTCAGGCCTTATAGATTGTATCATGGTTGCAACAGGCATTAACATCGAAGATGATTTTTATAATATAGACCCAACACGACTTAAAAAATTAATGGAAAATTTGGAGGAAAACTAAGATGGCACGCGATAAGGGACCAAGAGACGACCGCTGGTATTTTCCATTAATGGCACCCAACACCAAGGGAGACAAATTCGCCTGGCTTGACCCGACATCTATCTACATTAATGGCGAAGCCTTCAAAGACCTTGTCGATGACTTGTGTGCAGAGATTGATCCTGATGAGGTTGATGTAGTTGCAGGTCTTGATGCCATGGGGTTTGTCCTTGGCGCTGCCATCGCAACGCGCATTGGTCGCGGCTTCCTGCCCATCAGAAAAGCTGGCAAACTTTGCGTTGATACCGATAGCGCCTCTTACACAAATTATTCTGGCCGAACCCAGAACATGGAAATGCGTCTTCCAGCATTTGCTGAAGGAACGAGAGTATTGCTGGTAGACCAATGGGTAGAAACTGGCGGCTCCATGCACGGCGCCATGCAATTGGTTGAACAACAAAAGGGAAAAGTCGCAGGACTAGTTTCAATCGTCATAGAGGAATGCGAACGCACGAATGAATACCGCAAAAAATACAAATGTATTTCAGCAATTCAACCCGGCACAGAATGGCAAAAACAAGCCAACGCACAATATCTGGAGAGTTTCAAAACCTACGATCCAAAGAAAGCTTTCCCAAACGCAAAATAGATAGCCAGATAAAACTTCAAAACTCTGCCTGTAGCAATTTCCATAATTACTGCAATCTATTCAGTTTTTAAAATTTATCAGCGTTTTAATTATAAATTTCTCTCAAATTATATTAGAATCTGGACACAATTGGGTTATGTTAAAACAGAAATTCAAACGTATTTTGAGGGATTATCATGACAGAGAAAAAGAAAAGAAAGATCGTTTCGTCGAGGCATTTGGCTTCTGGCAAGTCATGGCAGGCTTCTGAATTCGAATATGGCATGATCATCGCTTATAATGGTTTCAATCGCTGGATGCACAAGTGCATGGCGGCATCTGGCCATCCAGAACTGAACGGCTTGGAAATCCTTGTTGTTCATCACATCAATCATCGTGAAAGTCAGAAGCGGCTTTCAGATATTTGTTTTCTTTTAAACATCGATGACACGCATACGGTAAACTATGCGATCAAGAAACTTGTAAAAGCAGGTCTTATCTCTGGCGAGAAGCAGGGTAAGGAAATTTTTTATAGTACGACCGAAAAAGGCAAACAGGTGTGCGATCGCTACCGCGAAGTGCGTGATCAATGCTTGCTCGAAAGCATCAGCCGTGTAGATGGCATGGACGAAGAACTGGGCGAAATTGCCCAGGTCTTGAGAACGCTCTCAGGCATGTATGATCAGGCTTCCCGCGCGGCTTCATCATTTTAGTTAAAGCTTACCGCGCATCCATTAGCGATGGAAGGTAGGTTACAATTTGAGGGAAGACTGTGATCAACCCTACAGCCACCAATAAGAGAAGGAAGAAAGGAAAAGCTGCAGCTGCAATTTGCAGAATGTTTTCTTTTACTAGAGATTGTATGACGAACAGATTAAAACCTACTGGTGGCGTTATCTGGGACATTTCAACAACGATAACAAGGTAAATACCAAACCAAAGCGGATCGATACCAGCTGCTTCAACCATCGGCATGATGATAGCAGTTGTCAGCACCACAACAGAAATCCCGTCAAGAAAGCACCCAAGAATGACGAAGAAAACCGTAAGCGCTGCTAGCAAGGCATATGGTGAAAGCTGAAGCGTATCAATCCAAATGGCCAGATTGCGCGGAATGCCTGTAAAGCCCATGGAAACCGTTAAAAAACCTGCACCAGCCAAAATGAAAGCAATCATACATGAGGTTTTGGTAGCTCCCATGATTGCGTCAAAAAACATTACCCTAGACAAAGCCCCATTCCACCACGCCAAAACCAATGAGAGAAGTACGCCAACCGCAGCAGCATCTGTGGGCGATGCAATACCTGCATAAATTGAACCTATGACACCGCCGATTAACAGGATAATCGGAATAAGTGATTTGGAACTTTGTAGTTTCTCAAGGAATGTATATTTACGTGTCTCTTCCGGAAAAAGCTCTGGCTTGAGAAGGCCATAAATTGCCAAGTAAGCACCAAACATACATACCAAAACCAACCCTGGTAAAACACCTGCAACGAACAGACGGGCAATGGATTGCTCAGTCGCAACGCCATAAACAATGAGAATGATGGACGGTGGAATAAGCAGTCCTAGTGTTGCTGAGCCTGCAAGCGTACCCATGATCAGGTTATTTGGATAATTCCTGCTTTGTAGTTCGGGAACTGACATCTTTCCAATGGTTGCAGCAGTTGCCGCAGAAGAGCCAGACACGGCAGCAAAGATGGCGCAACCCAAGACATTGACGTGCAACAGTTTGCCAGGAATGCGCCCAAGCCAAGGCGCAAGTCCGGTAAACATATGCTCTGAGAGTTTGGAACGTAACAAAATTTCGCCCATCAAAATGAAAAGCGGTAATGCAGCCAAGGCCCATGAATGGCTATGCCCCCAAAGCGTAGTCGCCATAAGCGGGCCA
>CALAIO010000360.1 GCA_937923355.1 uncultured Rhizobiaceae group bacterium
ACTTTAAGCACAGCATCCTGACAGCAGGATGAAATCACCTGCAAATCTTCTGCATCGAGCGCCATAAGTTTTAATTCTGCCATAGGATTTTCCCCAAACAAGTATCTCACCTTGAATTAGGCTTAAATCACGCAGACTTCAAGGAAAGCTTTGGAAATTTAACCGGAAACGCGTTCGATGACCGCACCACAGTTTGAAAGCTTTTCTTCCAGTCGATCAAAACCACGATCAAGATGGTAAACACGGCTCACAGTCGTCTTACCTTCAGCGACAAGCCCGGCTATCACCAGCGATACAGAAGCACGCAGATCAGTCGCCATCACTTGCGCACCTGTCAGTTCCTTGACACCAGTGACAGTCGCTGTGTTGCCATCAACAGTGATATCTGCACCCAGTCGCGCGAGTTCCTGTACGTGCATAAATCGGTTTTCAAAAATCGTTTCCTGAATTTCACTCACACCATCCGCCATGGTCATTAGCCCCATGAACTGCGCCTGCAGATCTGTCGGAAAGCCAGGGAACGGATCCGTTGAAACATTAACCGGTTTAAGAGCCGCACCATTTCGCGCAACGCGAATACCATCATTCTTTGGCTCAATCGTAACCCCCGCTTCAACCAGGACATCCAAAGCTGACTGAAGAAGATCAGGTTGCGCACCTTTCAGGAAGATATCCCCGCCAGTCATAGCAACCGCCATGGCATAAGTACCTGTCTCAATACGATCAGGTAAAACAGGATGACGATAGCCGTGCAGTTCTTTAACGCCTTCAATGGTTAAAGTCGAAGAGCCAACACCTTTGATTTTCGCGCCCATACCAATCAGACAATTTGCAAGATCAGTAACTTCTGGTTCACGCGCTGCGTTTTCAAGAACCGTTGTGCCCTTCGCAAGCGTAGCAGCCATAAGCGCAACGTGTGTAGCACCAACAGAGACTTTCGGGAATGTGTACGTTGCACCCACAAGTCCGCCAGGCGCTTCTGCTATCACATAACCGTTTTCAACTTTAATATCAGCACCCAGTGCAGACAGGCTATCAATAAACAGATCAACAGGACGCTGACCAATCGCACACCCACCCGGCAGCGAAACAGTTGCCTTGTGCATACGCGCAAGAAGTGGCCCAATCACCCAGAAACTAGCACGCATTTTGGAAACAAGTTCATATGGTGCAGTTGTATCTACGATTTCTTCCGCAGAAAAATGTATGGTACGGCCATCACAACCGCTTGGAGTTTTACGCTTGCCCTCAACGCGGTAATCAACGCCATGATTGGTAAGAATACGCACTAGCGACTCAACGTCGGCCAGATGAGGAACGTTCTCCAAAACAAGAGGCTCAGCCGAAAGCAGTGATGCAATCATTAAGGGAAGCGTGGCATTTTTAGCACCTGAAATCGGAATCACACCATTCAAGCGATTACCACCTGTTACAACAATACTGTCCATATTTTAATTACCCAATCAAAACTCTATTGCCTGGGCACCCCCAAACATTTAGCAAACATTTCCCTAGCCTTATGAGAAATCCATTCATAAATGATTAACCCTAAAGCTTCAACAAAAAGCCTTGTTCAAGGTTAATCGTAAAATTGTGTTTATACTTTGTATTACTCGTCTTCGGACTTTGCCGTTTTAGGAATATCCTTGGCACGCAATTTTACGCTGCACTCAGGAGTATCATCGCCGCCCTGACCAAGTTTGCGCACCTGACCTTTTCTCTTCTTGAGGTTATCCCTCAAGGCAGAGCGTAGTTTAACACCTTTTTGCGCAGAGCGAGCCTTGTTTCCGTTTTCAGTCATGGCAGTGATGTAATGCTTCTCAAAACCATCTGCAATACAAATTTCAAATAAGCCACAAATCCAAACGCATTATCGCTTGCACCCTACAATGCCTTGTGGCAAAACGCGTTCAACTTGAAAGTGATTTTCAAAAAAGCTGCAGTAGCTCAGTGGTAGAGCACCTCATTGGTAATGAGGAGGTCGAGAGTTCAATTCTCTCTTGCAGCACCAGTTCTTTTAACGCTATCAAATTTATTGAAATATCGAGATGATTTTTTGGAAAGTCTAGTTTTCAAAAGATACACGGTGGCCAGCATTAAAAAGCAGGGGGCGCCAACCACCGTATAATTCGAAATGCCCCTTTCCGAATGTAATTCCTTATAATGCCATTTTATAACGTAACGTCAACTAAATTTTACTAACTTGGGTTTCATATACTTAATGATGAAGAAAAATAAATAATAAGTATAAAATTCAATAAGTTAGCATAAATAAATTTTTTCTCATATGAACAATCATTATTCAGTCCAAGTTCAGAAATATACATTATAGTAATTTTACCTATTCCAATCTAGGAGTCTACTTTGAAACTTGCAACATATGTTACAGCCCTTAGTTTTGTTCTTTTATCGACACCCCAAGGCTATGCTTTATCTTGTGCCAGCACAGGCTTTGATCTTGAGGCAAGTTATAAGGCTAACAAAAAAGCGGGCAACAATGTATTGTATGTTTTAGGCAGTTTTTCGGGCAAACAAACACGGCAACTCAAAACCAGTAAGTCTGTTTCAAAGGGCACGAATGGAATTTCGCTTGTACGGCAAAAACCAAAGGCTACGGTTTCAAATCTTTCATTCTCAGGTAAAGTGATGACCAGAAATGGCGCCAAGCAGTTTAGACAAAAAGTAAGAGTAACGACTACTTGTATAGCTTCATGGTGTGGCAAAATTCCAAAATCAGGTCAGAAGACCATCGCAGCACTCACCAAAACTGCATCGGGCTATACGATGACTATTGGCCCCTGCAACCCTAACACGTTTTCAAGAGGGGTGGATACGGATTGGAATAAGTTAAAGCGATTGGTTCGCTGAAAGATAACTTGTCTAATCTAAATCGTCAGAAAAAAGCTTAAGAAACTACACTCTCTAATATCTTTATCATTATCTTGCGCAACAAGATTGTTGTTCATACAAAGATCATAATAAATGTATGTCTTATAAAGCCAAATACATAATATTATCATAAAGAGTATCGTGTATAAATTTTTCAAAGCACTGGCCTTTTAAAACTCTTAGACAAAAAAGCCCACATCAAATGACGCGGGCTTTTTCAATTCTTGTTTCAACAAACTTACTTGTCGTCTTGGTCTTTCAATGCAGCGCCAAGAATATCACCTAGAGATGCACCTGAGTCTGTAGAGCCGTATTGTGCGACTGCTTCTTTCTCTTCTGCAATTTCAAGTGCCTTGATCGATACACCAACGCGACGTGTTTTCTTGTCGAACTGGATGACGCGAGCGTCAACCTTTTGACCCACAGAGAAACGCTCAGGGCGCTGCTCGTCACGGTCACGCGACAGATCAGAACGCTTGATGAAGGATGTAAGTTCAGTATCAGCGATTGAAACTTCAAGACCACCGTCTTTTACTTCAAGCACTTCACACGTCACGATACCACCCTTACGGATTGCACCAGAGTCTGCTGCTTCACCCACAACGTCAGTACCAAGTTGTTTAACACCCAGTGAGATACGTTCTTTTTCGATGTCTACATCAAGAACAACAGCTTTTACCATGTCGCCTTTGTTGTAGTCTTCGATTGCTTCTTCACCAGACTTGTTCCAGTCAAGATCAGATAAGTGAACCATGCCGTCTACATCGCCATCAAGGCCGATGAACAGACCGAACTCAGTCTTGTTTTTAACTTCGCCTTCAACTTCAGCACCCACTGGGAACTGATCAGCAAATGCGTGCCATGGGTTATCCAATGTCTGCTTAAGACCCAATGAAATGCGCCGCTTCGAAGGATCAACCTCAAGGACGATAACTTCAACTTCTTGCGAAGTAGAAACGATTTTGCCCGGGTGTACGTTTTTCTTTGTCCAAGACATTTCAGAAACGTGAATCAAACCTTCAATACCTGGCTCGATTTCAACAAACGCACCGTAATCAGTGATATTTGTTACGCGGCCAGTAATTTTAGCCTCGATTGGGTATTTCGCTTCAATCGCTTCCCAAGGATCGCTCTCAAGTTGTTTCATGCCTAGAGAAATACGATGAGTATCCTGGTTCACACGGATAATCTGTACTTTAACAGTTTGGCCGATGTTGAGGATTTCACTTGGGTGATTAACACGACGCCAAGCCATGTCTGTCACGTGTAGAAGGCCATCAATACCACCAAGATCAACGAAGGCACCGTAGTCAGTTACGTTTTTCACAACGCCTTCTACTGTTTGACCTTCATCAAGGTTTTGTACGATTTCCGAACGCTGTTCCGCTCTGCTCTCTTCAAGGATTGAACGACGGGAAACAACGATGTTGCCGCGACGACGATCCATTTTCAAGATTTGGAATGGTTGCGGGTTGTTCATCAATGGTGTCACGTCACGGATAGGACGGATGTCAACTTGTGAACGTGGCAGGAAGGCCATCGCACCATCAAGATCAAC
>CALAIO010000361.1 GCA_937923355.1 uncultured Rhizobiaceae group bacterium
AGAAGTCTCAGATTCTTTTTGTCAGGGCGCCAGTTACGATGGGCATAAGGGCGTCGATATCCGCCTGCTTTCGCTTGAAGACATTAATCGAAATGTCCCTGTCATCGCACCAGCAGCCGGCACAATAAAAGCAGTTCGCGATGGTGAAGAAGATATCCTCATGTCAACGCCGCAAGATAGAGATCGCGTTAAAGGCAAGGAATGCGGCAATGGTATCGTTATTACTCATGAAGGTGGTTATGAGACGCAGCTTTGTCATCTTAAGCAAGGTTCAATTAGCGTTCAAAGGAGCGACCGTGTCGAGAAGGGCGATACACTTGGTTTCGTGGGCACCTCAGGTGCATCGGAATTTCCACATGTACATTTAAGCGTTAGAAATGAGGGGCAATGGCTTGATCCGGTATCTGGTAAACAACCAGGAACAACTTGTGATGTGAGCGCTACCGAGGAAACACTCTTTGATACCGAGACCATCAATTATTTTTCTGAAAATACATCACGACTGATGACCTCAGGTATCAGTGGTAATGTGATTGAGCACAATAAACTCGTCAGAGTTGGCGCACCTATGTCAGCCGCAGAAGGTGATGCAGCAATTGTCGGTTGGGCTTGGTTTATAAATCTGAGAAAAGGTGATCAAATCAGATTTATACTGGAGGGACCAAACGGTATCATCGCAGAAAATACATCCGAACCGCTTGAGGGTCATAAGGCCGATTATTCGGCCTTCTCAGGAAAGAGACAAACTGTTGAAGCTGGCGAATACAAATTAAACACCGAACTCTTGCGCAATGGCGAAACCATTGCACAAAGTCTTTATGTTCATATTGTCGAATAGACTAGCTTGACCTTATGCCCAAGGACGGTTTTCAGCATTCTTGCTTTCAAAAGCTGAAATATCATCAGCCTTGCCAAGCGTCTCCCCAATGTCATCGATACCCTCAAGCAAACGCTCTTTGCGGCTTTGATCAATATCGAATTTGATTGTACCACCATCAGGGCCGGAAATTGTTTGCGCTTCCAGATCAACGCTCATGGTAGAGTTTGCACCACGCTCTGCATCATCCATCAATTTATCAAGCTCATCTTGAGAAACGACAACAGGCAGAATACCATTCTTGAAACAGTTGTTATAAAAAATATCTGCAAAGCTTGTTGAGATAACACAGCGAATACCAAAATCGAGCAATGCCCACGGCGCATGTTCACGAGATGAACCACAGCCAAAATTATCACCCGCAACCAGAATTTGAGCTTTTGAATAAGCAGGCTTGTTCAGAACAAACTCACCATTATCTGAACCATCTTCATGATAACGCATTTCAGCAAACAGGCCTTCACCCAGGCCTGTACGTTTGATGGTTTTCAGATAATCTTTTGGAATAATCATATCCGTATCAATGTTGATAATCGGCATTGGTGCTGCAACAGCAGTAAGTTTTGTGAATTTTTCCATGCTCTTGAAATCTGTCCTGAAATGAATTTGACCAACACATAACCCGTATGCGTGATAATCAAACTATTGTTATTGGTTGAGGCAAAAACACCATAATACGGCCTTTTGTCAAGCTTTTACGCCCCTGACTGCTGATAATCACACGTGCATCATGATTGACGGGCGAAAACTTAATCCTATACCTTAATCATGAGGGGAATAACAGATTGAGGAGAAAGCCATGAGTGAAGCGACAACCTTAAATGCAAGTGAAACACGCGGTTATTCCCGCGCCATGAGAACCATACACTGGATTATGGCTGCCATGATGCTTTATGTGATTATTGTTGGCTTGCTAATGGGTAACGGCTTCAAGGTGGGCAAACATTACGATTGGCACCGCGCTACTGGGTTTCTTTTAATGCTACTGGTGGTGGTTCGCGTCATCATTGCCAAAATCAGCGAACCACCCTTGCCTAAACACGTCGGTGAAAAAGGTCTTCAACAAACAGCGGCCATTACGGTTCATCGGCTTTTATATGCTGCTCTATTCATTCAGCCATTTCTGGGCTGGTATGCGACCAACGCATGGGGCGTTAAAAAAATTCCGTTTTTCTTTGGTATGACACTACCGCAGATTGCAGATAAAAATCGTGAACTGGGAAATCAGCTTTTAGAATATCATCATTATCTGGGGCTTTTTATTGCTGCACTTGTAGCCACCCATATCGGGGCAGCACTCATGCACCAGTTTGTTTTCAAGGATAATCTGATCAAGCGGATGGTAAAAACCTAATCGGGTCGAAATCTAGAATAACATCCAAAAGCCCATGAACATCATCATCAGGTTTTCGGTCAATGAGACAAAGCCCAAAGGCACATTGCTATCACCCCCGACACAAGCGCATTTAAGTTCGCGTTTCTCAACATAAACCGCCTTGAATACTGAATAAGCACCAATGGTTCCGATGAACAGCATAATGGGCGAGGCAATCCACACAAGCGCACCAGAAAGCATAAGAATACCGCTCAAGGCTTCTGCATAAGGATAGATTTTTCCGTAAGGCAACCACCGCTTAGCCAAGACATCATAATTGAGAAACATGGTGGCGAAGCGCTCAACATCCTGCAATTTCTGAATGGCCAGAAAACAAACAGAAATCGCGATAAACCATTCAAATATTTTCATCAGTAAAAAAGCACCAGACGTTGCATAGACAAGCGCAATCGACATTAAAAATGCTACGGAAAAAATGGCAATAACTGGCTGATAGCTTGTCTCGTCCTTGTTTTTGACTGACTTGCCAAGATACTCGCGAAGGGCATCATGCCCGCCAATGTGTTCACCCTCTATCCATATCTGAGGTGTAGTTTTCACATCATGCTTTGCCTTGAAAGCATCAACCTCTTGGCGCGTTGTAAAAACATGATCCTTTATTTCAAAACCTTCACGCTCCAGCAAATCCTTAGCCTTCAAGCCAAACGGACAAGTGTGATCTTTCAAATCCATGCGATGAAGTTCGGCAGTTTTCATGACTTTAAAATCCATGTTTCGATATATTCATAAGTCTTAAATAAGCACTATTTAACGCCTAGGCCAGTCAAATTTCTTTTTGCGAATGAGTTGCAATTGCATTGACACTTAAGAATCATTCTAATATTTTCAATCACTGGTAAAACAACAGGATTTAAATAACCTATGAACCTTAAAGTCGCTTTTGGTGCTCTTTTATTATCACTCTTCACATTCACGCAAACTGCTTTTGCGGATGACAAGTTCAAAGTCGTAACCACCTTCACGGTGATTGCAGACATGGCACGCAATGTTGCTGGCGATGCGGCAATTGTAGAATCGATCACCAAACCTGGTGCAGAAATTCATGGCTATCAACCCACTCCGCGCGACATCATCAGAGCGCAGGGTGCGGATCTTATTTTGTGGAATGGAATGAACCTCGAACTTTGGTTTGAGCAATTCTTTCGCAATCTCAAAGATGTTCCAAGCGTGACCTTGAGTGACGGGGTTGAGCCCATGGGCATTACCGAAGGTCCTTACACTGGCAAACCCAATCCTCATGCCTGGATGTCTTTGGAATCTGCACTGATCTATATAGACAACATTCGAGATGGGCTTTCTAAACACAATCCCCAGAATGCTGAAACTTACAAGGCCAATGCAGAAAAATATAAAATAGAAATCACCAATGCGATTGCACCATTGAAAGAAAAAATTCTTAAAATCCCGCAAGAACAACGTTGGCTGGTTTCCAGCGAAGGTGCATTTAGTTATTTGGCGAGAGACTTTCAAATGAAAGAGCTGTATCTCTGGCCAATC
>CALAIO010000362.1 GCA_937923355.1 uncultured Rhizobiaceae group bacterium
TTGCGGCTTCATAAATCATAAAATTCAAATAGGGATGAAACAGAATACTTACAAGAAATTATTGCTCTAGCCTTTTCATTCATTGTTGCGACCGCTATTCAATAAACAATTGATTTGGAGAATTTTCATGAGTGATACGAAATATGACGTTCTGGCGATTGGTAATGCGATTGTTGATATTATCGCCAAATGCGATGGTGCCTTTCTGGCCGAGCAGAATATTGCCAAGGGTGGCATGACGCTGATTGATATGGCGCGTGCAGAACAGCTTTATTCTGACATGGGGCCTGCGGTTGAAACGTCTGGTGGCAGTGCAGGTAATACGGCTGCGGGTATCGCCAGTTTTGGCGGCAAGGTTGCTTATATTGGCAAGGTTGCAGACGATCATTTGGGCAAGGTCTTCACGCATGACATCAAGGCGATTGGCGTTGATTATGATACACCGCCACTTGACCATGGCGAGACGACAGCACGTTCCATGATTTTGGTCACACCTGACGGTGAGCGCTCCATGAATACCTATCTTGGTGCTTGTGGCAAACTTTCTGCAAAAGATATTGATGCTGACAAGGTCGCACAATCAAAGATTACTTATTTTGAAGGCTATCTTTGGGATCCGGCGGAGGCAAAGGATGCCATTCGCGAAGCGGCTCGTATTGCGCATGACAATGATCGTCTCGTTGCGATGACCTTGTCTGATGCGTTTTGTGTAGACCGTTACCGCGATGAGTTTTTGGAGCTGATGCGCTCTGGCACGGTTGATATTTGTTTCGCCAACGATGGTGAGTTGAAGTCGCTTTATCAAACCTCTGACATGAACTCGGCAATTGCTGCCATTCGCGAAGATTGTAATCTTTCCGCAATCACCATGGGTGCCGACGGTTCCATGGTTGTGACACGCGAAAAAACAGGCACAATTGATGCGCAGCCTATCGATAAGCTTGTTGATACAACAGGGGCGGGTGATTTGTACGCAGCAGGATTTTTGTTTGGCCTGACAGATGGTCGTGAACTTGGTGAGTGTGCTGTGCTGGGTAGCATTGCTGCTTCCGAGGTTATTCAACACATTGGCCCACGTCCTCAAACGTCACTGAAAAACCTCGCTCAACAATTGGGTTTATAAATTGATTGCGCGCCTCACCAGAATTATAAAATCCTGCTTTGCTCTGCCAAAGTGGGTTTTTATTTGGGTATTTTTTATTCTGGTGCCAGCTAATTTTTCGGGTCTTTTGTTTTTGCAATATGACACTGGATTTTGGGTTGCCGTGCTTGGCATTGGCGGGATTATGCCTAATCTTGTTTTTCTCTATTTAAACGGCGGCATGTCGAAAGTCCTGGCTGTTCCGCATCTGATTTTCTGGATACCGCTTCATATTATTTTGGGCATTCTCTGGGCAACGAAGTCTGACATGAGTACTTTTGAGCAAAATTACTGGCTGATAATTTTCACGATTAATACGATATCGCTCGCGTTTGATTTTTATGATGCGAATGAATGGCGCAAGGGTAATCGTGATGTGGTTGGTTTTGAGGGTGAGCCTGTCTGGATTTGATTATTTGCGGATACTCGAACCAACGGCTGATACAAAGAGCAGTGATAAAATCCAGCCGCCAGCAATCAAGAACCACTCATAAATTCGAACCCACCAGCCAAAATTATCGCGCGTTCCATCTGTAAAGACGACGCGTGGTGCCCAATCATTTTCCATTCGTAAATTGACAACCGGAAGTGCTACGTCTGCTGCATAGATGAAGGATTGAAATTCGGAATATTCTGATGGCATGCTTGAAGTGCAGTTTTCATCTGGGAAGTAAACCCAGTTTTCAGCACACCATGCAGGGATGGAGCCGCCAGCGCGTGCTTCCTTGAATATGAGCGGATGCGTTGGGGTCATGATACCGCGTTTTGCTGCCTGGTCATAAATGATTGTACCAAGCATCACGAGGGCAAATAGATAGACGAGCGCATTGCCAGGTTTGTATCCATAGCCAACCAGCGGCCCCCAAATAAATTTTCTGAAAAATACTTGTCCCCAATGCCAAAGGTTCAGTCCACTTTTAGCAATAGGCTCGTGGCTTGCCATAAAGTTGGTTTGGAGTTTTTGTTTTTCGATCCGCAGTTCCAGCGCTTCTTCCTGATAGCCCATTGTATCAAGCACGCTGGCCAATTGCTCCCAAGGGCGTGGCTTGAAGTTTTTCTCCAAATGATCTTGTGGCTGCTGGTTCAGAAATTCAATCCAGAATGCAGGTTTGCAATTGTCTGGGAGGTTTGAAAATCCGCCATAGGTGAAATTATCAAGCTTGGTGTTATTTTCGACTTTCTTGGTTTCAGCTTCCTCGGGTGCAGTCTCAGCTTTTTGGCGTTTATCATGGTAAGCCTCGCGCTTTCGCATCCAGCTGTCGCCATCTGTATTGATGGTTGCACAGGTTGCGCCAGAAAAATCAACTTCACCGTTAGCATGTTTGAGTGAACGCCAAACGAGCGTTCCGCCAATTTTGGAATTGCGAAGTTGGAGCGCAGGTGTGCCTTCAAGGGTGGCGCCTTGAGGTGTGAAATCGCCGCCTATTTCTGTTCCTGTAAGTGCGATGGTGCCTTTGGCGATTGCGTTCTCAAGGTCAACGTCACCATTTATTTTGGCTCTATTGGCGATGAGTGAATTATTTGTTTCCAAAAGTTCAGCATATTCACAAATAAGATTGCCTGAAATTGTTGCAGAACTTAGTCGAACAGATTCTTGCGACGTGAACCCTTTATCCAAATTGAGACTTCCATCGATGAAAG
>CALAIO010000363.1 GCA_937923355.1 uncultured Rhizobiaceae group bacterium
AGACTGTTTTTAGCTGGAAAAATTGCTTTCTGTGTGGTGTAAGTAAATCAGACAGATATGGCATATAGTGTATCGTCTTGCGCTGTTTGGGGAAACGGCCTTGATGCGGGAATATATTTTGAAGCTTATTAATACATACACTCAATACGTGATCAGCTTTGCACTGAGTCTTTTTGTGTGGCTCATGATGAGTGCGTTCTCTCATGCACTTGAACCGGTTAGTGTATCAGTTGATGATATCGCGCTTGATCTTACTGATGCAATTGATCCCTATAAGCGTCAGGATGGTACTCTTAAAATCTCAACAGCTCCTGATGCAGAAGGTATTGTGCGACGCATTGAAGTGCGGTCGAAAAAAGAAGACGGAATTTCGCATTGGGCTGTATTTTCACTTGCCAATACCAGCGATGAACAAATAGATCGCCTAATCGTTGCTCCGCACTATCGAATGGTCAACTCACGCGTGATTTGGCCTGATCTGGATACAAACCGAATATTGGCAATTACGCCAAGTGAAGGTTTTGCACTGGATAGACAAAACGACACAGAAGCAGATGTGTTTTTTCTAACCCTGGACCCGGGAGCCGTTATTACACTGATAGCAGAGCAGAAAACTGACAAGCTACCTAAGCTCTATTTATGGGAGCCTTCCGCTTATAAAGACACAGCCAACAGCTACACGCTTTATTACGGCATTGTATTGGGCATATCAGGTCTTTTAGCTGTCTTTTTAACGATACTCTTCGTTGTCAAAGGCTCAGCAATGTTTCCTGCAACTGCTGGTATTGCCTGGGGCGTCTTGGCATATATCTGCGTTGATTTTGGCTTTTGGAACAAGGTTATCGGAACACAAGCTTCCAACGAACCTTTTTGGCGCGCCAGCACCGAAGTCTTTTTGGCAACCAGCTTAATCATTTTTGTCTATGCTTATCTCAGCCTCAACCGCTGGAACAAAAAACTTTCCATCGGTATTATTGCCTGGATTCTAGGATTGATTATCCTGATGGGTGTTGCGCTTTTTGAACCACAAATTGCTGCTGGTATCGCAAGAATATCAATCGCTGCAACTGTTGTTGTTGGTGTGGTTTTACTGGTCTATCAGAGCTTTAATAAATTTGATCGCGCCGTCATGCTTATCCCAACCTGGATATTACTGATTGCATGGCTTACTGGTGCAGGCATGACTGTAACAGGCCATATTGCAAATGATGTTATTCAACCCGCACTTGGTGGCGGGCTTGTGCTTGTGGTCTTGCTGTTGTGCTTTACTGTTATGCAACACGCATTTACCGGCGGCGCATTTGCGCAAGGGCTTGTAAGCGATTCAGAGCGCTCTGCATTGGCACTTACAGGGGCTGGTGACATTCTGTGGGACTGGGATGTAAACAGGGACAAAATCACAGCAGATTTAAAGATTTCCAAACTACTGAAACAAGATTCTAAAAGCTTCAATACAAGTCCAGCCAATTGGCAAAAGCTTATCCATCCAAATGATCGTGATCGGTTTTTATCCACACTATCAGCCATCACAGAACATAAGCGCGGTAGAATCTCGCAAGGATTTAGAATGCGCGATGGCGATGGACATTATCAGTGGTTTCAACTGCGAGCACGTCCTATGCTGGATACTTCAGGCGAAGTATCACGCTGCATTGGCACTCTAACCGATATTACAGATCAGAAAAAATCTGAGGAACGTCTCTTACAAGATTCTGTTCGTGACCATCTGACAGGCCTTGAAAACCGCGGGTTGTTTACAAGCAGGCTCGAAACACTCATCCAACTCGCGCATCAAAAAGATGATATCAGACCAACTGTTTTCTTCATTGATATCGATGGGTTTAACGAGATTAATACAAACCTTGGGTTCGCCGTTGGCGATACGATCCTTCTCACGCTTGCGCGACGATTGAGCCGATTGTTAAAGAATGGTGACAGCATGGCGCGTCTTTCTGGAGACCAGTTTGCCATTCTTCTACTGTCAGAAACCGAACCAAAGAAAATTGCCTCTTTTGCTGACGCATTGCGTCGTACCATTAAAGCACCAATTGATTATTCAGAAAAAGACCTTGTCCTTGCTTCTTCCATAGGGCTTGCAAGTTGGACACCTGAGCACACTTTAGCAGAGCAATTAATGCGCGATGCTGAATTAGCAAAAGACCAGGCCAAGCGTGATGGGGGTGACAGAACAGAACCTTTCCGCCCTGCTTTCAGACAGGCAAAAGATGACTCAATCATTCTTCTGGATGATTTGGGTAGGGCCATGCAGCTAGGTCAGTTACAACTCTACTATCAACCCATCATCAGTTTGGATGACCGCAAGACGAAAGGCTTTGAGGCTTTACTTCGATGGAACCACCCAAAGCTGGGTACACTCATGCCAGCGGATTTTGTGCCGATTGCAGAGCAATCCGGTTTAATCAATGAGCTTGGAATATTCGCTCTCAACACTGCCACATCTGATTTTGCTTCTCTTAATCAAAAAATGGGAAGCGATTGTTTTGTGAGCGTGAATGTTTCAAGTCGTGAACTGCTTAGAGCTGATATCATTGCAGACATTGAAAACGCACTCGAAGTGAGCGGGCTTGCGCCAGACAAGCTTCGCATGGAATTGACCGAAAGCATGGTCATGGAAAACCCTGAACATTCCACACAGATTATGTCGCGTATCAAATCACTTGGCGTTGGCATTTCGCTTGATGATTTTGGTACGGGTTACTCCAGCCTATCCTATTTGTTGAAGGTACCGTTCAACGCCATAAAAATTGATAAATCATTTGTACAAGCCCGAGAACAACATGAGCGATTGGTAATCTTGCGTTCAATCATTGCGCTGGGACATGGGCTGAACCAATCCATCATTGCCGAAGGTGTTGAGTATGAGTCTGATGCAACAGACCTGATGCAATTGGGATGTGAGTATGCGCAGGGTTATCTCTTTGGTGAACCCATGACAATCGATGCTGCTTACCAGGTTATTGAAAACGAAAAGTAAGCCTTATAAACGCTAAGCGTGGCCAGAGCTGCTTGAGAGTAAAGCTTCATCAATGCCCAATATTTTAAGGCTTCTTGTATATTTGGTTTCGTTATTGGTATCAAAGATTAAGTCTTCTTTCGCATCCGCAACAAGCCAACCGTTTGAAGCAATCTCGTCTTCGAGTTGTCCCGCTGACCAGCCAGAATAGCCAAGTGCCAAAAATGAAGCCTCCGGACCGTTGTCAGTGGCAATTGCCCTTAGAATTTCCAATGTAGCGGTTAACCTTATATTGCCATCTACTTCAACCGTCGACTCGCTGTTAAATTCTGGAGAGTGCAAGACAAAGCCACGCCCTGGCTCTACGGGTCCACCCGAATTCATCAATTTGTTTATAGCGTGTTGAGGTAATTGATAACGTTCTTCTTCTGTAATGATTTCAAGTTGGCACAAGAAATCTGGTACTTTTGGATTATCCAATGTCTGATTGATTATAAAGCCCATTGCCCCATCATCAGAGTGAGCACAAATGTAGATGACAGACTTGTCAAATCTAACATCTCCCATGCCTGGCATGGCGATGAGAAATTTCCCGCATAAAGATGGGAATTTTTCCTCGCTCATATTCCAGATACTCCAAATTCTTGCAAAACTAATCTCATTCTTTTACGCAGCGATTCAGTAATCACTTATAATTCACCTAAATATGATAAACTGGCAAATATTGTAAGTCGATTTATCGCAACATATCCATTATGTCTTTAGAATGCACAAATATACAGTAGAAATTTTTACCTCATTAGCACAACGCATAGCGAGCTTCCTTCTGCTAATTGCAGGAATGGTTCTTTTGAGCGTGAACTTTGCTCATAGTGCTTCCAGTGAATGGCAGGATTTGGGAGGTGGCAAGGCCAGATTACTTGCTCATCTTGATCCTGTAACGAACAAAGTATCTGGTGTGATTGAAGTTATACTGGAAGATGGCTGGTCAACTTATTGGCGTTATCCTGGAAGTTCCGGCATACCGCCTCTTTTTGATTTTTCAAAGTCAGTTGCTTTTACATCGAAGGAAGTAGCATTTCCTGCGCCACAATTGATTACACAGCCCTACGGCTCTTACGCAGGTTATAAGAAAAAAGTGATGTTTCCCTTTGAAGGAGATTTGCTTGCGACCAGTGGTGCCAACATTAAGTTAGATTTACTAATAGGTGTTTGCTCGGAAGTTTGCATTCCCGCTACTGCGCAGTTTCAGATTACAGATGATAAACTA